>NZ_JBICJJ010000012.1:0-53620 GCF_043102985.1 Acinetobacter sp. YQ_14
CCTATCATGATGGTTGAGCCATCTTGGATTTGGGATAGAACCTCGGTCAATGAGGTGTTACTCTTATCAATCATCTGACTACTTCCTGTACTGTGAATTACTCAATTTTTCATCCTGAAACCCGATGAAATTAAACTGAGTATTTTGTTCGGATTTCTAATATTTATTCTTGATAAGTTTTCGTTAGAGTTCTACAGCACAAAGTTCATTTTGTTCGATTATTATTTTTTATGTTCGATGATCGAACATTATCCAAGTAAAATAGTCGTGTTTCGATTAGAATCAATTTTAGAAACTGATTTTCGAATGAAAGAGCACATTATGGAAAATGATCAGAATAAAGAGCCAAAATTGATTCATCATTCTGAAAATAAAAAAACGATTCGCCATGAAGACTTTATTGCGGGAATCTCAAAAGGCTTGGCGATTTTGGAATGTTTTGGACCTGAACGGCATCGCTTGAACATGAGCACTGCCGCTGAAAAAACAGGCATGACACGTGCGGCTGCAAGACGGCATTTACTGACCTTAGAATATTTAGGTTATTTGGATTTTGATGGTCACTATTATTATTTAACTCCTAAAATTCTAAAATTTTCAGGTGCTTATTTAGACGGTTCTCCACTACCAAAAATTTGCCAGCCTTTATTAAATCTACTTACTAATCAAACCTCACTCATCTATTCAGTTATGGTTTTAGATGGTTATGAAGCAATTACGATAGCGCGAAGTGCAGCACACCAACAAACAGACAGAGTAAATCCATATGGATTGCACTTAGGTAATCGCTTACCCGCCCATGCGACTTCTGCTGGAAAAATTCTGCTTGCTCATCTAGATGACGAAGCACAAAAACAATGGTTAGAAAAATATCCACTTAAACGTTTAACCAAATATACGCATACTGAGAGTGAAATTTTTTTGAAATTGCTACATGAAATTAAAGAACAGGATTGGTGTTATTCATGTGAAGAACATGAATTGGGCGTACATGCTGTTGCAGTACCGATTTATGATGCAAATGCTGATGTCGTTGCTGCCCTAAATATTGTTTCACCTACCATGCGTACAACAAAAGATTATCTCATCACTCATATTTTGCCACTATTACTAGAAACAGCACGTGATTTAAGACAGGTTGTTTAGATAGAGTTATTTCAAAATAGATATTTTTCTCTGCTCGTACTTATAGACGTATATGTTTTACTCGCTTTTAAACCAAATTTATTTTAGATATTAGCTAAGTCTTTTAAGTTTCCAAACAATTGTTCCATTGAGTAAGTTTATTTTACTTTTCGTTAAAAACCTTATTTCAAAATGATACAAATCAAATGCAATGATAATAATTTTATTTAAATCATTATATTATATTAATCCAAGTAATTTACTCAATAAAATCAAGATATTTGCTCTTATTATTGATGCATAGTATTTTAAAATGCACATGAAAAATAAATAAATTTCATACTCAAAGTTATACCAAACAATAAAAGAGAGATATAAAAATGATTGAATGGTTACAGAGTGAATTGAAACATAGCCCCGAAATATTACTATTCCTATCTCTAGCGATTGGCTTCTGGATTGGTCAGTTTCAATTTGGAAAATTTCAGTTTGGCGGTGTTGCAGGATCACTCCTTGTTGCAGTGGTACTGAGTCTGATAGGCGTTCCTGTTGATAATGGTGTTAAAGCAATTTTGTTTGCACTGTTTATTTATGCAGTTGGTTTTGAAAGTGGCCCACAATTTTTCAAATCGCTAGGCCCTCAATCCATTAAAGAAATTCTACTCGCGGTATTCATGGCAGTTTGTGGGCTTATTACCGTACTTGTGATGGCTAAAATCTTTAATTTGGATAAAGGCTTAGCCGCAGGCCTAGCTGCTGGTGGTATGACTCAGTCAGCTATCATTGGTACAGCGGGTGATGCGATTTCTCGTCTAGACCTCCCTCTTGCTGAAATCCAAAAACTACAGGCAAATGTAGCGATCGGTTACGCAGTGACTTACATCTTTGGTTCACTTGGCGCCATCATCATCTGTGTGAATATCTTACCTAAATTTATGGGGCGAGAAATTCATGATGATGCATTAAAAGCGCAGTCAGAACGTTTAAAAGGTGCTTTCGAGCTTGCTCCAGGTCAAGAATTAGCTATGCCTGAAATCGTTGGTCGTATTTACAAAGTCAAGCAAGCCAATGGTATTGCAATCGCTGAACTTGAAAAAATACAACCGAGTATCACAGTCGAACGACTTAAACGAAAAGATCAATTCATTGATGTTGCGCCTGAAGTAACGTTACAAACTGATGATGTCATTTTAATTGTTGGTCGTCGTGCGAGTGTCGTTTCAATCTCGGAGCATATTGGTACTGAACTTCAATCATCTCAAGGTATGGAGATGATTATGGATACCTCAGATGTGATTTTAAGAAATTCAAAATACATAAATCGAACATTGGGAGATATTAAAGCCAATACACCCGATTATTTGAAACATGGTATCTATGTACTTGCAATCAAACGTAATGATGAATCTCAAACATTGAGTGACGATACCATTTTGAAGCAAGGTGATTTGATTACTGTTTACGGCACAAAAAGTGATTTAGACCGTTTAGTCAAAGAGGCTGGTAAAGCACTACCTGAAAGCTTAAAAACCGATTGGATTTTTCATGGTGCTGGCTTAGTGGTTGGTCTCATTGTTGGCTTATTTGTTGTTCGAATTGGTGGTGTTCCCCTCACGCTCGGTGCAGGTGGTGGTGCATTACTATCTGGTCTTTTATTTGGATGGTTACGTAGTCGAAATCAAGTACATGGCAATATGCCATTAGCAGCTTCACAACTGTTAAAAGATCTCGGGCTAGCAGGCTTCGTCGCGGCTGTTGGTCTGCAATCGGGCTTACAAGCCATCCAAACAATCAAAGAAAGTGGCTTATCGCTTTTCATGATCGGAGTCGTTGTTACACTCGTTCCGCTTATCCTCTCTATGCTTTTTGCTCGTTATGTTTTGCGCTATGACAATGTCGCGGTTATGGCGGGTGCGCTATCTGGTTCAAGAAGTGCCAATCCTGCATTTGGTGGCGTCTTAGATAAAGCTGGTAACTCTATTCCAACTGTTCCTTTCGCGATCACCTATGCCCTTGCAAATGTATTTCTTACTTTGTTAGGTCCATTAATTGTGGGCTTAGCCTAAAAACTAACAGTTATAAACATTTTAATCTCTTCACTATAATTAAGGAGACTTCCCATGGGGAACGTTGATTACACAAAATATTCAAAACTGAGTCCATTCGAACTAAAAGATAATCTCATTGAGTTAGCACAAAGTAGAACAGATCGACTTATGCTCAATGCAGGTCGAGGAAATCCAAATTTCTTAGCAACGATCCCCCGTCGAGCTTTTTTCCAACTTGGTTTATTTTCAACCACAGAATCAGAGTTTTCTTTTTCTTATATGCCAGAAGGTCTTGGTGGATATCCACGACCTGTAGGTTTGCAATCACGCTTTGATAACTTTGTGATGCAGAATCAAGATAAACAAGGTGTTATTTTCTTAGGAAAAGCTGTTTCTTATGTTCGGGATCAACTTGGTTTAGATCCTGATGCTTTCTTACTTGAAATGGTTGAAGGAATTTTAGGTTGTAACTATCCAGTTCCAGACCGAATGCTACGTATCAGTGAAACGATTATTAAAGAGTATGTTCTGCGTGAAATGGGCGTACAAGGTATGGCCAAGCAAAACCTTGACTTGTTTGCTGTTGAAGGTGGGACAGCAGCGATGGCCTATATTTTCAACTCATTGAAAGAAAATAAAATCATTTCAAATGGCGATCGTATTGCAATCGGAACACCGATTTTTACGCCATATTTAGAAATTCCAAAGCTCAACGACTATCAACTTGAAGAAGTATTTATTGAAGCTGATCCTAAGCTCGACTGGCAATATCCAGAGTCAGAACTTAGAAAATTAGAAGATCCTTCAATTAAAGCATTCTTCTTGGTGAACCCAAGTAACCCTCCTTCAGTAAAAATGAGTGATGAAGGACTAGCAATCTTGGCTGATATCGTTAAAAAGCGCCCCGATTTGTTGATTTTAACAGATGATGTTTATGGTACTTTTGCAGATAACTTCAAATCTTTATTTGCAATCTGTCCTGACAATACCATCCTTGTTTATTCATTCTCGAAATATTTCGGTGCTACAGGCTGGCGTTTAGGTGTGATCGCGCTCACCAACAATAATATTCTTGATAAGAAGCTTGCAGCATTATCGAAGAAAGATAAAAAAGTGTTGGAAGAGCGTTATTCTTCACTCACAACAGATCCTTCAAGTATTAAGTTTATTGATCGTTTGGTCGCAGATAGCCGAAATGTGGCATTGAACCACACGGCAGGCTTATCGACACCGCAACAAGTCCAAATGGTGCTATTTGCATTATTCAATATGATGGATTCACGTCAAAGTTATAAGAAAGCTGTTAAATCTGTTGTACGTGAACGTGATGCTGCGCTATATCGACAACTTGGCGTAGAAGTTCCTCAAGATCCAAATGCCGTTGATTACTATACTTTAGTAAATCTGGAAAATACGTCTCGCACGTTATATGGTGATGAGTTTGCAGATTGGGTCATGAAAAATAAAAATCCGACCGAGCTATTATTCCGTGTAGCTGATGAAACAGGTGTGGTTTTACTTCCTGGATCAGGTTTCGGCGTTCTGCACCCTTCTGCTCGTGCATCTTTAGCAAACTTGAATGAATACCAATATGCAGCGATTGGTGATTCTTTAAGACGCTTTGCTGAAGAATCCTACCAAGAATACCTAAAAACCAAGAAAGGCAAAAAATAAGCTTTTCCTGTCCATCGAAATAAAGCCACAATTTAGTGGCTTTATTTTTTGTATTTATCTCAAAAAAGCAGTTCACATCACATTCACATTCCAACTTTTAAGATAAATCTAAAATGGAATGAGATCATCAACATGAAATTGCTCAGAACGCTCGCAGTCTCGACACTGACCTTACTTTCTTTGGCTGCTTGTAAAAGTGTACCAAGTTACACCGCTGACTATGAAAAAGCTAAAAAAGAAATTACGGGAATCATGTTAGATGATCAACAAGCTCAGCGGATTGGTCAAAACTTTGTTGCAGCTTTCAATACGATGGGAACTGAAAATTTTGTCAAAAAAGCCAGTCAACTTTATGCAGATCAATTATTTATCAATGACACACTTTCCCAATTCTCAAATAAACAGGATCTCACTAAACATTTTGAAGGTATGAATGAACACGTCAGCAATGTTTCAGTGACATTAATAAGTGCGACTCATAAACAAGACTCTGCATATATCCATTGGCACATGGTCTATGACTTTAAAATGTTTGGTCGGACAAAAACCATGTCTTCGTATGGTATTAGCCAAATCAAAATTAATCAGCAAAAACTAATTATCTTTCAACAAGATTTTTGGGATCCTGCAAATGGTTTATACCGCTCACTGCCATATGTCGGAAGTGGCTATTCTTTGACCTTGCCGTTCAAGAAATAGTATAAAATTCAGCCACAAAAAAGTGCAGAATAAATTATGGACAATCATTCATTATTAAAACGATTAAATAAAATTGAAGGTTTAATTGTTTTAGCTTTGGTCGATACTTTCGATGGTTCTATTTTAGAAACCATTGGTGATGAGTTCTTTAATATTGATCTTGCCGCTGCTGAAGGCGCAAATTTATTTAATTACCAAAAGCAATTAATGAATGAAATTGATCCTAATGATTTTCTAGAAAGTGTTTTGATGAGTACTGACAATCAGTATCACATCATTACACCGTTAGAGACCAACCATGGCCTGTTTTTATATGCGGTTTTAGATCGTGAGCATACGAATTTAGGCTTTGCACGTCATGAAATTCAAAAACTAGAACGTAATTTAAATTTCTATACCTATTAAATTTGAAGATTAAAACAGCTATAACCAAATAGGCAGCAAATATTGAGGTGGTGAATGAATACTCGTTTAATTTCGATAATGACTAGGTTATGTATTTTATTCCTTCTCATCCCAATTAAATTAGCACATGCAAATATTCAAATCTGCAAAACTGCCCCCCTTTTAGTAACGAGTAAAAATGTGGGTTCAGTCAGTTATTATGCAGAGAACTGCCATCAAAATTGGGGAAATCAAAATATTCGCCTAGATTTCACTTATACTCAGAATATTCCAGAATGGGCATTTAAACGGGCTGCAACACATTTCCTGAAAAAAAATGTGGCCAATTTTTCTAATAATTCCGCTCTAAATCAAATTACTGAATTATATAAGCCTGTAAAAAAAGGAGATTTATATTCATTAAATTATAATCAGCTCAATAAAACATTAAGTCTTTCCCTTAACCAAAAACTATTAGGTTCAATTACCGATCAACAAGCCAATCAATACTTTAAAATATGGTTTGGTAGTTCTCCATTTAATGCTAAATTAAAGCAACAACTACTAAATCAATAACTTGATCAAACGATTATGAGCAATCAATTTATTCTTATGGTCGAAGACCATTACGAACTTGCCGCGACGGTTTGCGAATTTTTAGAGGAACATGGTTTCGTCATTGATCATGCACGTAATTTAGATGCAGCACGTAATTTTCTAAAAACGCAGCCCTACCATCTCCTATTACTTGATATTAATCTACCTGATGGTTCTGGATATGATTTATGCGAATGGCTCAGAACGGATCAAGGTAAAGACATTCCTATTTTAATGCTCACGGCACGAGATACCTTAGATGACAAATTAAAGGGCTTTAGTGCTGGCACAGATGATTATTTAGTCAAACCTTTTGATTTTAATGAGCTTGTAATGCGTGTCAAAGCATTAATCAAACGTTCATTGGGCGAAGTATCATCCAGTAAAATCCAAATCCATGATCTCATTTTAGACAGTTCAACTCAAACTGTAACCCGTGCTGGTCAAGCAATAGAATTACCGCGTATTCAATTCAAATTACTTAAAATCTTGATGAGAAACTCGCCTAAAGTCATTACAAAACAACAAATTATTATTGAACTTTGGGGTGATGAAGAACCTGAAAGTGATGCGTTACGCAGCCATATTTATAATTTACGAAAAATGGTCGATAAGCCATTTGAAGAAAAGTTAATTCACACCATCTCAGGTGTCGGCCTTAAAGTTGCTTTCGATGCTGAAGCGCATTAATTCAAATACACAACTACGATAAGCCCCGTTGTATTGTCGAGTTGTAGATGTGGATGTGTGTTTAAATAATATTGTCGATCAAATAGTTCGACTCTCCACCCTAACTGCGTACAGAGTTTTTGTACCAGTTGTAATCCTATTCCATGACCTTTTGCCGTCAGCTGTAATTGAGAGCTGCTTAGTTCCTGAACCTTAGAATCATTCGGCAAGTTAATACCAACCCCATTATCTGCGATGACAATACTATTCTTGCGTTGAATGATATGAATATCTGTACCTTGAGAATAATTCAATGCATTTCTTAGGATATTACTTAAAACCATTTTAGTCATCGAAGGATGAATCAATCGCGGAAACTCATGTGGGTCATATTGCACCTTGATTTCCATTCCTTTGGTTTGACTCACGGGTTCTAAGTCATTGACTAAATCTTGAATAATGTTCGACAGTAGCATCTGTTCAGCAGTCAGTGTATTGGTGGTATTTCTAGCGATTGCTAATAAGGTATCAACCAAAAGCTGCATATCTTCAATGGTATTTGAAATACGATTCAATGATTTATCATTGCCATATCGTGCCTGACAAAGCTGCACATTGCCTTTGAGAATGGTTAAAGGTGTGCGTAACTCATGGCTCACGTCACCTGTAAATTCTCTTTCACGATTAATAAACTCGCTCAGCACTTGATGATATTTTTCTAAAGCCTGTTTTAAATACTCAGCCTCCATATTGCCATTGGTATTTATACCTAAAAATGGTGAAGCTTCTTTATTTTGATGCGCCCAATCAATATGTTCCAAAGCATTTGCTAAACGTGTGATTGGAGAAAAATAGCGACGCGCTCTGCGATTCGACCACCATAAAAAACTGTACAGAACAATCAAACTAAACATGAGTGGTGCAAGACCAAACATCCAGACGATTTTATTGACATTACTTTCGCCGAACACCAGCAGCACATGCTGCCCTTTTCGCTCTCCGTAAACCGTCATCCGCTCTTTACCATCGACAAAAATTCGATGTACGCCTTGCTGTAATACTTGATTTTTAAATGCTGGCGGCGGGGTTTGTGTTTCCCAACGATAACCATACAGATTTTTAGTATCTGGTAAATCTGCATTTGGATTGCGATCAACTCGCATCCAATAATGTTCCATCTCTTGCTCAAGTGCCGTTTTAAGTAACGAACCTTTGATTACCCATGCACTACAAGCAATACCGATGATAATCGAAAGTGCGATCAACCCAATTTGCAGCCAATAATGACGATTAAACATCTCCGTGAGTGGATGTGTACTTGTCTCATTATTTTTGTTTTTCAACATAGGTTGACCGTTCAATAGAATCTATTTTAATTATACTGTTTTCTTTTTGAACAGGAAGTGTCCGACGACCCACTCCTGACCTTGTTCAAAACCAAACAATTCAGCACAAGCCATAAAGAAAATACGCCAACGTTGCCACCATGCTTCAGCATCTTGGCCATAAACTTGTTCAAACAATGGCTTTAATTGCTCACTGTTTCGATCCATATTTTCCAACCAAGCATTTGCTGTTTTTTCATAATGTGTGCCTGACCACTGCCAATGCCGTTCAAGTTCTAAATGCTCCTGAAAATGCAAAAATGTTGAAGTCGCTGGCATTAATCCACCTGTAAAGAAATAGCGTGACATCCAATCATATTCACTTTTTATTTCAAATGGATAATGTAAAAAACGATGGCAAAAAATATGACACCATAACAAACCATCTGCCTTTAACCACGATTGTATTTTGGCAAATAGCCGTTGATAGTTTCTGACATGCTCAAACATTTCAACCGAAACGACCCGATCGAAAGAATTTTCCTGTAACTCCAGTACATTCACGTCACAGGTCAACACATCAACATTATTCAAACCACGCTTTTCTGCTTCCGCCAAAATGTGCTGACGTTGCGTTGCTGAGTTTGAAACTGCAGTTATTTTTGCGTTTGGATATTGCTCAGCCATCCATAATGTCAATGAACCCCAGCCACAACCTAGCTCTAGAATCGATTGACCATCATTTAATTGAGCACGATCACTATAGATTCTGAGTGCAAATTCCTCAGCTTCATCCAATGACGTTTTATCGTGCGGGAAAAAACATGCACTATATTTTAATCGCTTTCCTAGAACAGCCTGAAAAAAAGCCGTTGGCAGCTCATAGTGCTGTTCATTGGCTTTGTCAGTTTCGATGGCAATTTCGCTGTGCTTCAACATGTTGAGCACATCCATATAGCGCTGAGCACCTTGTTCAGGATCATAGCGTCCTTCCTGAATCAGGCGTTTCTTACTCAAGGCGCGTATGGCTGCACGAATCGCTTGATCTGGCACCAAACCGCTTTCAACAAGTTTTAATGATTTATGAATAATAAAGTCCATGTGCGTACCTACTGTTTGGGCTTCCACGGAATAAACATAGAAGTGCGTTTTTGATAATCGGAATAATTTTTTCCACGATTTTTTAATGCTTGTTGTTCACTGAATGGAATCCCTGTGATGTAGTACAAAAATAACCACATCAATAACGGATAAATCCATAAGCTATACAGTCCAGCAGCTAGACCTAAGATCGGATAAGCAAACCAATGCATCCATTCAAAAAAATAATTTGGATGCCGTGAATATCTCCACAAGCCTTGATCCATGGTTTTGCCATGATTGCTTGGATTTTGCTTAAATCGATATAGCTGTTGATCTGCAATTACTTCACCAACAAATGCAATCATCATGATCATGCCAGCGATAATCACATAATCATTCGTTTCAACACTCCAAGCAGCTTCAGGCACATTTAATAAGCTCCACATCGGAATGCTAAATAAAATAGCTAAACCTGCTTGGAACATGAAAAAAGTAAAAAAGCCCAAATGCTGATATTTTCCCATTGCTCTACGCATGTTGGCATAACGACGATCTTCCTCATCCTCAGCCAAATAACGGCGCAATAGATGCCAACTCAACCTCAGAAACCAAATCGAGCTAAAAATACCAATAAATAATCTAATTTGTATCGGTGCTAGCTCAACCCATAAAGCGGTAATGAAAATATTGAGAGCAATGCAAAAACTCCATGCCACATCGACAATACCAGCACGATGATTCTTTGTTGCCCATAACCAGCATGAGCACATCACTACCACATCAAGTAAAAACAATTGCCATATCATAACTGCCTCCTTGATGTTTAAAATTTATCTATAATTAATAAGGACTTGCTTCAAACAACAGGTGTACATCACTGATCACGCCTTCTTTGAAGCCACCTTCGCAATAACAAAGATAAAAATCCCACATGCGAATGAAATTCTCATCAAAACCTAAAGCTAAAACCTGTGATTTTGCTTCTAAAAAACGCTCACGCCATTGATGAATGGTTTCTGCATAACTCAAACCAATATCTTCAAGATGTTTTAAACGTAATCCCTGCTCAGAAGCAGCTTGTGTGAGCACACTAATACAAGGAATAAAACTACCAGGGAAAATATAGCGCTTAATATAGTCCACCGTATTAAGTGCTTTCTTATAACGAGCGTCTTCGATGGTAATAGCTTGAATCAAACCCAGACCATTTGGTTTTAACAATGATCGGCATTTATTGAAATAAGTTGATAAGTATTGTTCGCCTACTGCTTCGATCATTTCAATCGAAACCAGCTTGTCAAACTGACCGTCTAATAAACGGTAATCTTTTAACTGAACTTCAACTCGATGGCTTAATCCTGACGCTGCAATACGCTGAGTCGCCTCATCAAATTGCGCTTGCGAAATAGTAATCGTCGTCACTTTACAACCATAATGTTGAGCTGCATAAATTGCAAAACCGCCCCAACCACTCCCGATTTCTACCAAATGATCCATCGGTTTTAATTGAAGTTTCTGACAAATAAGTTCTTTTTTATAATCAGATGCTTGTTCCAATGTCATATCTTTATTTTTATAGACTGCACTGGAGTACATCATCGAAGGATCAAGAAACAATTTAAAAAAATCATTGCTTAAGTCATAGTGTTCCGCGATGTTTTTACGACTACCCGTTAATGAATTCTTTCTAGTTTTATACCAAGCTTTAAGAATCATTTGGCTAGCTTGAGAAATAACATTTTGATTTATTTTGTCTAAAACATGACGATTGCGTGCCAAAATTTGGATCAGCTCGACCAACTGTTCACTGCTCCAATAGCCTCGAATATAGCCTTCAGCCGCACCTAGAACACCGTTTTTAAAAATCAGTTCAATTAGATCTTTATTATGAATGTCTATCGTTGCTTCCAAATCAGATACCTCACCGACAGAACCATTCCATTCTCCACGAAAATGAATTTGGCCATGACGGAGCTTCATCAGACTTTTTAAAACAAACGGCAACGAATCTTGTTCACCGAAAATAAGCGTTTTCATCATTTTGTTCTAAGTCCTTATCTTTTTTAGGGTGACGATAAAATGGAACCTTTTTTCGCCAGAGATGAAAAGCTTGTACATAAATCGAAGCCAACATCTTAAAAGGTTCAAAGACATGATGAATAGCATAGCGATTTAGCTGTGAAGGAACTGTGATTTCCTCTAGTTCATAGCGCATCGTTGCATCAAAAATCAGCTTTTTGGACTGATAAAGCTGCATATAAATCACATTTTGTTGATCTGAAAAATTAAATTTCCACTTATATTGAATATCCATCGGCATAAATGGAGACACATGGAATGACTTTTCAAAATCAAACTGAAAACCTTGATATTGCTGATGATCAATGTATTTCTGCCGACAATCATGCACATACACTTTTGTTTCATTCCACGGCGTGTTAGTGATCTCACTTAATATAAATTGTGGTTCATAACGAGTGTTGAAAATGAAATAAAAAACCACTGAGTTAAAGCGAAAACCTAAGGTTCTAGGTAATGCCAAGACTCGAATATGGGATTGCGCTGATAAAATCGTATCGTTTTGCTGCAAAATTATTTTTTTGATCTTTTCTCTAATATTTCCCGTGTAGCCTTTTAGAAAATCATCCTCATCTAGCGTTAATACATTCCAAGCTTTGGTTGAACTTAGTTTGGATTGTTTAACGTGTTGTTCAACTTGATCAGGATCAAAATATAAATAGCTCAGACATGACTTGAAATCATGTGATTTAGGAAAAAAACGACGATGACGAATATGCACTTTTGCAATCGCAAGAGAAGGTTGATGCATTATGCCACCTCCAATTGCTCTACCATCTCTAAGATTTGTGCGACAACACGTTCAGCACTTCTCACGCCATCCTCATGAAACCCCCAGCCCCAATAAGCACCACAAAAAGAGCTACGATTTCTGCCATTAATTTCAGACCAATCTGATTGTGCGGCTATCGCTTTTTTATCAAATACTGGATGACGATAATGGCGTTCTACATACACTTTTTCTCTTGAGATTGGCATATTAGGATTGAGCGTTGCAAAAACCTGTGTCTTACACGCTAAATTCTGCAAATTGTTCATCCAATAGGTAAAACCATAGTAAATCTGATCGTTATGGCTATTTTTCTTAGTAGTATCTAAAGCAGTGACATGCACATGCCAACTTGCCCATTGCGATTTACGTTTCGGCATAATCGAAGTATCGCAATGCACCACCATTTTATTATCTTGATAATCAAAGCAACCAAGAATCTCTTGCTCTGCCGCACTCGGCTGATGAATGAGTTTCAAAGTATCATCGGCATGACTAGCAAAAATCACCCAATCAAATTCCTCTTCTTCTTGCGCTGAAACAATCGTCACCGAATCTTCTGTTCTGAGGACTTGTTTAACTGCACCATGCTTCCACTGGATGGAAGGACATTGTGCTTGAATGGCTTGAATATAACTTGCTGAACCGCCTTTCACGGTCTGCCATTGTGGACGTTCTTTTAACTGCAACATACGATGATGTTGAAAAAAACTTACCACAAATTTATAAGGAATTTTTCCAATCTGCTCAACTGGACTAGACCACAACGCACCACACATTGGATAAAGATGTTCTTCTCTAAAAACTTGAGAATAATCATTACGATTCAAATAATCTTCAATCGTCAAATGTGGTTCATAAGCAGCCACATCAATGTCTTTATTTTCTTGATAAAAACGCATCAAATCAGACAACATGATTCGAAAATTTGGATTTATAAAATTCTGAGGTCGAGCCAATAATGACCATTTTTTTGATGGGTTGTATTGCAGACCAGTCACTAGATTATTGACTGAAAAACTCATATCACTATTTTGGGCTTCAACACCTAATTGATTCAGCATTTCAGTAAATAGTGGATAGTTATATTCATTAAACACAATGAAGCCACTATCAACAGCAACTTTCTGATGATCAATCCATAAATCATGCGTATCAGTATGCCCACCAAAGTAATTTTCTTTTTCAAAGACACTAATTTGATGATGTTTAGACAATTTCCATGCCGCATACATTCCAGAAATACCTGAGCCTACAATTGCAATTTTCATGAAGACTCCCGACTTTGAACTTTAGTTGTGTGGATTTTTATGCTTTCACGTTGTTGGTGATATTCTGTGTAAATACGTTGTGGCACAGGTTTTATTCCCCAGACCAAACCTGTGTAAGACATTATTTTTAATAGATAATAAGTAACATCAATTTGCCACCAAAAGAAACCTTGGCGGGTACTCCCTGCATAATAGTGATGGTTATTATGCCAACCCTCACCTAAGGTGATAATTGAAAGGAATAGATTATTTCTGCTGTTATCTTTGGTTTCGAAATCGCGATGCCCATATAAATGGGCCAAAGAATTGATGCATAAGGTTGCATGGATCAATAACACTGTCGAAATCACAAATCCCCAAACCAGTAACTGAGGTCCTGATGTTCCTAAATTGGGATGAGCAACATTCAACCAATTTCCAAATAAGTAGATCGCTAAGGCAGTGAACAATACCACTGGTAAACTGAAACGATCGAGCCAAACAATTTCAGGAAACTTGAGCCAATCTTTGATGACTTCTTTTCGCGTCGAAAAATTCTGTTCATTTAAAAACCAACCCACATGGCTATACCAAAAGCCATGATGAGATGAATGGGGATCATGTTCGGTGTCCGTAAAACGATGATGATAGCGATGATGCGCAGCCCACCACAAAGGCCCTCGTTGGGCGCTCATTGTTCCAATTAAGATAAACAAAAACTGAAAAGGTCGAGAGGTTTGAAATGTTTTATGCGATAGATAACGATGAAAAAAAGCAGTGATTGCAAACATTCTGATGAAATAGAACATCAGCATGAACATGACAGCAAACCAAGAAACTCCAACCCAAAACACAGCAAGACATGCCAGATGCAATAAAATAAACGGTATGATTCTCAACCATTGAATTTGAGTGTCTTTAACGTGATGTGAAATGTCAGATTCATTTGTCTCTAAAGTTTGCTTGAAGGACCAACTATCTACCCATCGCAGAAGAAATTTAAACATTGATTCTTCCTGACCCATTATTTTTTATCATTATCATGTTAATAAAAGTGATATGAAATTTATGTGAAGCTTGAACCGATCAAGTCTGTCACTTGTGCTTCATCATAATATAAAAATGCAAAATAAACATAAATTTAAATGTAGTAATGAGTAAAGCCTAACTCACTTGAGCTAGGCTTTATTTTATTTATTTGGTTTTCAATTACTGGCGATAAAAGCTAAGCAATTTGAGTTGCAATCAATATCGCTAGACTGGTCCACATCAGGTAAGCAGCAACACTGATCACAACCGTAGCAAAAATTTTCTGTACCGTTTTAAGATCAATCATGCTAATCAATCTTCTACCGACTAGCATCCCAACAATACACGCCAATACAAAACTTGCAGTTACAATCAGCGGATATTGAAAGCCATCAAGTACATGGATTGAAATACTGACACCGCCGATTAAGAAGATAATCATCAAGGATGTCGCAACAATACTACGCATGTCTAGATCAGTTGCTTTTCTAAGAGCAGGTACGATCACAAAGCCCCCACCAACACCAAGTAGACCTGTGAGCAAGCCAGCTATTACACCGATCAAACCTAAAACTGAAGCAGTTTTCATATTCCAAATTAACTTACCTGTACTATGATTCACCTTACACGGTGGGTCTTCTAAATCATTTACTTTATTAAAAAAGATACGATAAGCGACGATCAACATGACCAAACTGAATGCGAGACTTAACCAAACTGGAGAAATGATATTGGCAAGATGAACACCATAGCGTGCCGAAGGAATACTAATCAGAGCAATCCAAATCGCAGCACGGTATCTTACGATTTTTTTAAATAAGCCCTGAATACTTCCAACAAATGCAGAGAGTGTAACAGCCAGTAATCCCACAGGCGCAGCTTGTGAAACCGTCCACCCCTGACTCGCCATAAGCGCAGGAACAGCCAAGATTCCGCCACCAGCTCCCGTCAGCCCAAGTAAGCATCCGATTGCAAGACCTTCTAAGACCAATAACCACATATCCATAAAAGACCTCTTATAAGAGATAAATTGCTTTTTTCAGCATGAGTTTCCCTCACTAGCTCTCGATTGAAAGCTAGCGCTGAAACGGGGTTTAGAGTTAAGAGAAGTGGGCTAGAGTTTTGGTTTAACTAGCCACTCGTGCCCTTTCAACATGCCATCCCAATACATAGGTGGGAGAATTTGCTCTTTTAATAGCCATGCCATACGAGTTGGTTTTTGCCCATCCAAGAACCATTTTGGAAAACTTGGTAATAACTTTCCGCCATAGCCAAACTCTGCAAGTACGATTTTCCCACGCTCGACCGTAAGTGGACATGAACCATAACCATCATATTGAGCGAACTGGTTACTGCCTTTTAAGTACTGTAAAACATTCACTGCAACGATCGGCGCTTGTTTACGGGCAGCAGCGGCAGTTTTAGCATTTGGTGCATTCATTACATCGCCCAAGGCAAAGATGTAAGGATATTTTGTATGCTGTAAGGTATGTTGATCTACACTCACCCAACCCGCAGCATCGACAAGATTACTTGCTCGAATAAAATCAGGTGCTTGTTGTGGTGGAACAACATGCAACATATCAAAATCAGTTTCAATTACTGAACTATTTTCACCTTCAGTCACCTTAAACCAAGCACATTTTTGAACACCATCGACTTTGATTAACTGATGATTAAAGTGCAAATTTGCGTTATAGCGTTTGATATATTCCATCAAAGCTGGAACATACGCTTGCACACCAAATAACACACTACCTGTATTATAAAAGTCGATGTTGATGTTTTGGAGTACACCTTGTTTTTGCCAATGATCTGCTGACAGATACATGGCTTTCTGCGGTGCGCCAGCACATTTGATTGGCATCGGCGGTTGCGTGAAAATCGCTTTACCTTGCTTCATGCTACTCACTAACTGCCACGTATATGGTGCAAGATCATAACGATAATTCGAAGTCACACCATTTTTACCCAGTGTTTCAACTAAGCCATCGATACCATGCCAATTCAACTTTAATCCGGGGCAAATAACCAAAGCTTCATAATTAATCGGCTTACATCCTTCCAATAAAACCTGTTTATTGTCTGGGTCAAATGCAGCAACAGCAGCTTTGATCCAATGGACCTGTTTTGGGATCAAACTCGCCATAGTTCGAACCGTTTTTTCAGGTGGAAAAATACCGCCACCGACCATCGTCCAGCCTGGTTGATAATAATGAATCTCTGCTGGATCAATAATTGCAATATCTAGGTTTGGCTGTCTTGATAGTAAACTCGATGCAACTGAAATTCCTGCAGCCCCGCCCCCCACAATCACCACAGAAAATGTAGGAATATTATTCAACTGATTAGGATTCTGTTTCAGAATACGAGGCACTAAACCTTGCAAATCATAATCAAGTGCTTTGGCTTGCAACAACATCTGATCAAGACTTTGCTCTACAACCTGTGACAACGCCCACAAAGTAATTGAACGAGTACCAGATCGACAGAATGCTAAAAGTGGCTTTTGTGACTTTTGATAGAGTTGTTTGAATTCAACTGCCTGTTCATCAGTCACACGACCACTCACCACAGGTAAATATTCCAACTGAATCCCATGTTGAATTGCAGCTTCTTGGATCTCGATGATATTAGGCTGATCAGCACCTTCACCATCAGGACGATTACAAATAATTGTTCGAATACCCTTTGCCGCTATTTCAGTAATATCTTGCTGGCTGATTTGATCCGAAACAAAAAACTCTTGATTAACTCGCTTTAATTCCATGTCATTTGTTCCTTATGCTTGTCCACAGGCTTTATTGGCAGGTAAAGCAATATCAATCTTTTTCGGATAAGGTAAATCGAGATTCGTCATAATCTGTACAAAATCTTGTTTAGATTTACCTTGCCCTAATCGAGCATTATGTAAACGCTCATGCCCAACGGTCGATGACAAACGACCTTTATAGTCATGTCCCGGATACACAATCGTTTCATCAGCCAATGTGAAAATCTGTTGATGAATAGAGTCATATAAAGTTTCAGCACTCCCTTCTTGGAAGTCGGTGCGACCACAACCATCGATTAACAGTGCATCACCTGTGAATACCATGCCATCAACGACATAACTGGTACATGCATTGGTGTGACCCGGTGTATAACGAGCTTCAATTAAGATTTCACCAACACGTATAGCACTACGATCTGTAATAAAAATGTCTCCGCACGCTACACCTGAATGACGATGCAAAACTGTTTTACAGCCAAATTTTTCTCTTAATGAATTAGCTGCTGTGACATGATCTGCATGTACATGCGTATCGAGGCTATATACCAATGTTAAATTATGTTCATTTAACTTTTCCGCATAGCTCTCAATTTCAGAAGCAACTGGATCAATTAATACAGCTTCATGCGTTTGTTCTGATGCAATGAGATAGGTATAAGTAGAACTTTCTTTTTCGAAAAATTGATGGAATATCATTAGAATCAATCTCAATCTGCTTGCTTATATTCATATTTTGCAAACAAGATGCCAACTCTTTGCATTTTTAATTATATTCAAATAAAACAATATATTAATAAATAATATTTAAAATTCAGAATAGACCACGTTTCACTTTTCTTTCATTTCATGTTTCAATAATTCAAACAGTGAAACATAAAATGAAACATAATGACTCAACTCATTGATTTTAAAACTCAAGTTGATTTGGAAAATTTCTTGGGTTATTTGCAGCAGCTCATTACTGACTGTGCCCTTTTTATCGTTGATCACACTGATTCGACTATCATTTATGAGTTCAAATCAACAAGGCTTAATCCTTCGATCTCAGCGTTAAGCAAACAGCAAATATTGAATAACGCATTAGATACTGGAAAATTTAATTTTAAATCTGCAAATGGCTCAAGCGAATTGTTCTGTCATCGACATAACATTCATGTTTCAGATCAAAATTTCACTGGAACATTATTCGTAGTTCAGCTATTGCGACAAGTTGAAACAACACTGCCAAAGCAAAGCATTCAAAGTTTATCGGAAACATTTCATAGCCAATCACCTGAAATGCAACGTATGTTTTCAATTATCCAACGCGTTGCAATCACTGAATTCCCTGTATTGGTTCGTGGTGAATCTGGAAGCGGTAAAGAGCTGGTTGCTCAGGCCATACATGACTATAGCCAAAGAAAGAATAAAGTGTTTATTGCGATTAACTGTGCTGCTTTGAACGCGAATATCTTGGAAAGCGAATTATTTGGGCATGTCAAAGGTGCTTTTACAGGCGCGATTCGAGAGCATAAAGGTGTTTTTGAGCGTGCCGCAGGTGGAACACTTTTTTTAGATGAAATCGCTGAAATTCCCTTAGAGTTACAAGCAAAACTGCTACGTGTACTAGAAACTGGAGAATTCACCCCCTTAGGCGGTGAAAAATCAATCAAAGCCAATGTCCGTATTATTACCGCGACGCATCGCGCGTTAAGAGAAGAAGCCAAACTTGGCCGTTTCCGTCAAGACTTGCTTTATCGCCTGCGTGTTATTCCCATTTTTGTTCCACCGTTACGTGATCGCAAAGAAGATATTCCACTGATTGCAAACTTCATTTTAAGCGAGCAGCAAACCATTTTTCAGCATACTCCCTCACTATCAAATGATGCACTAAATGCCTTGATTGATTACGACTGGCCGGGGAATGTGCGTGAATTAAAAAATACCCTGCTCTATGCCATTACGATGGCAAATGAAAAATCTGAAATCGAGCTTTGTGATTTGCCAGATGAGATTATTGATAATCCACACATACCATCTGATTTGAAGATGCACACAACCGAACATATGCATAGTTCAGATAAAATCAATAAAGATATGATTCGTAAGGCGTTAATCAAATATGATTATGATCTTAATCAAGTGGCTAAAGCCTTGGATATGAGCCGTACTACACTTTGGCGCTATCGGAAAAAGTTTAATTTATGAATAAAAAAGCGAGCCATACCAAATGACTCGCTTTTTAGTTTCCACTTCAATCAACTTTTCAAATGTGGATTCTCAAGTGGTAAATCATGTTCCAGATGCTCATCAAAAATATCGGTGAGCATACTGTCATAACGCTTCACATTATATTGCAAGATTTGCTCAGCTTCAGTGCTAGTGATAAATCCAAGCTCGACGGCATTTGCAACACGCTCTTCAAACACTAAGCCTTTGAACTGATCTTTAGATTCGGCTTTTTTGAACTTATCCCATAACGGTTGCACTTCAAGCAGCATTTGGAAAGTCGACTCCATACGCCCCATCACATCATCTGGTTCGGTTGTGTAATAGACATGCTTCTTCAACTCTGCTCTAAACGGATTTTCACGCAGCAATAACTGTGCAACTTCTTGTTTGAGCTGATCAGATGGCTTATCAATTGGGCGACCAAATGGGAAACAAATCAATTTCACTAACCATGCTGCAATCTTCACAGGGAAGTTTTCGTAAAAACCATAAAAAGCTTCTTGTACATTGTAGAGCGCTTTATTTAATGCAAGCTCTGCATGTTTCTTTTCAGCATCAGTACGCAAACCATGCTCATAGAACTTTAAAATTGCAGTCGCAATAAATAAATGTGCATGAATATCTGCTAAACGCCCAGACAGCATCTCTTTACGTTTTAAATCACCAGCCAAAAGCCCAAGTGCCATATCCGCAGTTAAAGCAAAGTCTGCACTCAAACGATTAATCAAGGCATAGTAGGGTTTAGAAAAATCATCTGCTTGTTTCGACGCTTGATCTGAACCACCCGTAAAACCAAAAGCAACTGCTTTTGCTGCACGATTAAATGTATAAGCAAGGTGTTTGAATAATAAAGCATTGAACTGTTTCAAAGCCGCTTGCTTATTTTCAGATTGTAGTAATTGTAACTCTTCAAATAGATAAGGATGACAACGCATTGAACCCTGACCAAAAATCATCAATGAGCGCGTTAAGATATTTGCACCCTCAACAGTGATTGCAACAGGAATCGATTGATAAGTTAATGCAAGGAAATTACGTGGCCCAAGTTGAATCGCACGTCCTCCGACGACATCCATACCATGATTAATAACTTTCCTCATGGTTTCAGTGGCATAGTATTTTGCCATTGCTGTCATTACCGCAGGCGTACCACCTTGATTCAAACCACAAGTGACTAAATATCTAAATGCTTCCAACATATAAGCATCACTTGCAATATCACTGGTCGCTTCTTGTACACCTTCAAAATGCCCGACAGATACTTTGAACTGCTGTCTTACACTCGCAAATGCGCCGACTAGCAGATAACTCATCTCACCCGCAGCAGTCGCCAAGGCTGGTAATGAAATCCCACGACCAACACCCAGACACTCCATCAACATGCGCCAACCTTTACCCGCATTCTCCTGTCCACCAATAATCCAATCAATCGGAATGAAGACGTCATTACCTTCAACTGTACCATTCATGAACGGTGCGCCCGGATTATGTCGAGCGCCAATTTTGATACCTTCGTGGCTTGATGGAATCAATGCACAGGTAATGCCATATTCATATTTACTTTTATCACCCAATAAGCCATCAGGATCATAAAGTTTGAATGCCAAACCAATCACCGTCGCGATAGGCGCAAGCGTAATCCAGCGTTTCGAGAAATTCATTTTCAAACCAAGGACCTCTTGACCTTGATAGTTCCCGTAACAGACGACGCCTGTATCAGGGATTGCCCCTGCATCCGAACCCGCTTCTGGGCTGGTTAAACCAAAGCACGGAATCTCCGTTCCATCTGCCAAACCCGGCAAATAGCGTTGCTTTTGTTCGGTTGTTCCATAGTGCAATAACAACTCACCTGGCCCTAATGAGTTCGGCACCATACAACTCACAGCAGCAGTTAAAGAGCGTGATGCAATTTTGCTCATAATGCGACTTTGTGCAAAAGGCGTAAACTCTTTACCACCAAATGACTTTGGAATAATTAAGCCTAAAAAGCCGTTGTCTTTAATAAATTGCCAAACTTCTGGCGGTAAATCTTTATCTTGATGATGAATTTTCCATTCATCCAGCATTGAACACAGTTGTTGTACTTCATTATCTAAAAAGGATTGTTCTTCTTCAGAAAGTTTTGGATAGGGATATTCATCAAACTTGTGCCAGTCTGGTGCTCCCATAAATAACTCTTTTTCCCACCAACTGGTACCCGCATCCAAAGCTTCCCTTTCAGTGCTACTCATGCTCGGCATGGCTTTGGATAACACATCAAACGCAGGTCGGCTAATCAGTGCTTCACGCAATGCAGGGATTAATAAAATCACACTCATTAAAATAATCGGTATACCGACCAATAAACTCCACGGCGTGATCAATACACTACATAAAATAGCGATAACGATGGAAACAATACTACCAATTGTTCGATTGAGTTCGAAATAAAATACAGCCCACAACATTACAAACTGAATCAACAAGCTAAGCAATATCAATAATAGAGTCATAGTTGCTCCTTTGCTTTCAACTTGAACTAAGGAAAATTAATTTATTTGAATTACTACACGTTTGAACTTAGAGGTGAATAAGTGAAAAAAGAGTGAATTTTTATTGTACAGTTTGTTTTTTTAATATTTGACTTAGCTACTAAATATTACACAACCCCATCGAGATGAAACTATATTTTATAATTCAGATACTCAATTTTTAATAGATAAAACATATGTTTAGTAAAATTATTTTAATATATATTCAAATTAATGATCACATAAAGATTCAATAAGAATACCCCTCAAAGGGTTAATTTGTCGGAAAATGGTGGACAGAAACATTCCAAACTTTGATTTTAGAATGTTTCTACAATAATTAATAAAATACCTATGCATTAAAAATATCTTAATTCACAATCATATCTGTCCAACCGTGAAATGGATTCTCAAAATTCTGCCAAGTTTCTACGCCCAGCAACATTTCATTGTCATCCAGCAAACAAGCATCAAATCGTCGTATCAAATCCTCTTGATCCATTTCCATACCGATTAAAACAATTTCTTGTCTCGCATCACCTGTCTGATCATTCCAATTTTTCTGAATCGCTTCTCGACTCTGTGGGTCTTCAGGCCAATGTTCGTCTGGCACGGCAGCCCACCAATAACCTGCGACACCATGCCGAGCCATCGCTCCAGCTTGAGACCAAGAACCTGCAAACTCAGGCTCAGATGCTAACCAGAAAAATCCTTTTGAACGGATTACCCCTTTCCATTCTGAGTTGATAAAATCAAAAAAACGCTGCGGATGAAAAGGTCTTCTTGCTCGATAGACAAAACTTTGGATTCCATATTCCTCTGTTTCAGGTGTATGTTCACCGCGTAATTCTTTGAGCCAGCCCGGCGCTTGGGCAGCCGCATTAAAATCAAATAAATTAGTATTTAAGACGCGATCTAAATTTACTTGGCCAAACTCAGAAACTTCTATTTTCGCCCGTGGATTCAATGAATGTAATATTCCAAACAGCTTTTGTTTTTCATCTTCGTTAATCAGATCAACTTTATTCAATATAATCACATCACAAAATTCGATTTGATCAATCAATAGATCAACGACATTTCGTTGGTCCTCTTCACCCAATGACTCGCCACGCATTTGTAAACTATCGATTGAGCTATAGTCTTTTAAAAAGTTAAAGGCATCTACCACTGTCACCATCGTATCTAAGCGAGCGAACTCATTGAGTGAAACACCATTTTCATCTTCAAAAGTAAATGTTTCAGCAACAGGCAATGGTTCTGAAATCCCTGTAGACTCGATCACCAGTTGATCAAAGCGCTGATCTTGCGCTAAACGGCGTACTTCAATCAAAAGATCCTCTCTTAAAGTACAGCAAATACAGCCATTGCTCATTTCTACCAGCTTTTCATCTGTTCGAGATAGCTCTGCTCCTCCATCTCTGACCAATGCCGCATCAATATTGACATCAGACATATCATTGACGATTACCGCAATTTTTCTACCTTCACGATTATTCAAAATATGGTTCAATAAAGTCGTTTTACCTGCACCCAAAAAACCAGAAAGCACTGTTACTGGTAGTTTTTCGGAAGTGGCTAAAGAATGATTCATTGACTTTCTCACTTTTTAACGGGATTAGATTTCATCTTGGTAAATCAATGCATCCACCAGCATCATTAAATTGACTCATATTGATTGCTGAGCCATACACCGTTTTAAGTTGGCGATTGATGCTGATGGTTTAAAGAATCTTTCATGCAAGGCGATGAGGTGTAGCGATGATCTACACCCCACGTTCGATAACCTGCGCTATCAATATGAATTTGACCTGACTCATACACGCCTAAGCCCATGCTTAGCACTTCACCATGATCAAGCCAAAACTGGCACAACTTTGCTTTTTTTTCTTGAATAGACTGTTGCTCTGCAATATCTGGATTTTCTGAACCAATACGAAAATCCAATGCAGCATTGAACACATGCTTTGATGAACCTGCTCCACCAGCACATTGATTTAATGCATAACTTCGATATACCGAAGTGACTGAAAAATCAGTTACGATCTTTCGATCAATCAACTGATGAAGAATATTTAACGTTGGAATGATGTTGTTCCAAAGTTCCTGTGGCGGAACTTCATATTCTGGATAGTTACATTTTTGCCAATCTCTGGCAGTCTGAAAAAATTCGGCATCAGGAATATATAAATTCAACCCTTGGCTTTTTAAGAAATGCTTATACCTATAGATTTGCTGTTGATGTAAAGGCGCATTTCTCCAAATTAAATAACTTGGTGAAACAACTTTTTGAGTTTTATAAATCCTTTGTTGCTGATTGTCTGATCGCTGCAACTGCTGACTCGAATGTGCTTTTTGTGTCGAATAGACACTCGCTTGATGACAAGCGGATAAGCACAAACTCAGTCCAAAAATACAAACTCTATTCATTTTTACTCAGTTATACGTGAACAACGATTTTGACAAGCAGCGAACTTGCCGATGCATATTGTTATGTTATAACATAACAATATGCATTACAACTTAAGCACTCTTTACAAATGAATCTTGCACTACTCCCAGATATTTCCGCTGAATCGATACAACCAACAGACCATAACCATGCTTTAGATTGGGTTGGCATGGAGAACATTGCACTGCCACTTTATATAGAACAGACCCAATGCCAAAGCCAAATAAATGCCTACGTCAGCTTGAATGATCCTTTAGCTAAAGGCATTCATATGTCTCGTTTATACACACGCCTTTTAGAGTTAAGTACTATTAACAATCTAAATTTGCTAGATATTAAAGTTGCACTAGAAGATTTTTTAGCGAGTCATACTGGATTATCAACGAATGCAAAAATTGAGATCCATAGTGAACTTTATATCGAACGTCCTGCGCTAATCAGTAAGTTATCAGGTTGGAAAAGCTACCCTTTTGTGTTGACCTGTCAGCTAATCAAAGATCAATTTACCACCGAGTTAAAAGTTGAAATTCCTTATTCATCTACTTGCCCATGCTCTGCTGCACTATCACGCAATATTATTCAGCAACGCTTTAACTCTGCATTACAAAACCAAGAGATACAGCTAGATCAACAAGAAATTTTGAATTGGTTAAGCACCACTGATGCGATTGCTGCAACACCACACAGTCAAAGAAGTTTTGCCATTTTGAAATTTAAACTAAACCAAGAGATCAAGCATATTCCACTGATTTTATTTATTAATCAGGCGGAACAAGCCCTCATGACACCTGTTCAAACGGCGGTTAAACGCATCGATGAGCAAGCTTTTGCAATCGCTAATGGACAAAATCTAATGTTTTGTGAAGATGCTTTAAGACGTTTATACAGCACATTTATTCATCATCAATATATTAATGGCTTCAATTTCAAAGTCATTCATGCAGAAAGCTTACATGCGCATGATGCAGTTGCTCAAGGTTCGTGGCAATGGTAGACGCATGTATTTTTAAACATATGGAACAGGGTTTCATAGGCCAACAATTTGATTTTGAAAATGTATTTTCTCAGATCAAATGGAATCAAGATGGGCTCATTCCTGCAATCACGCAAGATAGCACCAGCAAAGAAGTGCTGATGCTGGCTTGGGTTAATGCCGAAGCCCTAACAGAAACACTAACCCAGCAACAAGTTTGTTATTGGTCTCGTTCACGTCAATGTTTATGGCGTAAAGGCGAAAGTTCAGGACATCGGCAATTTTTGGTTGAAGCCAGACTCGATTGCGATGGTGACAGCATTTTATTTCTGGTGCGTCAACATGGCCCTGCTTGTCATACCAATCGTCCAAGCTGTTTTTATCTCGGAATCGGCAATCATCAAATTACCATTCTTAGCGAATCAACACTTTAATTTAATGGATGTAGACTTTCTATGCTTCGTAAAAATCCTTCTGGACATCTTCCTGTTATAGATGAATCAGCCTATGTTGATCAAACTGCGATTATCTGCGGCAAAGTGATTGTCCAAGCCAATGTTTTTATTGGTCCTTATGCCGTGATTCGAGCAGATGAAACAAATGAAAATGGTGAGATGGAACCCATCGTAATTGGCGCAAACTCTAATATCCAAGACGGCGTTGTGATTCATTCAAAAGCTGGTGCAGCCGTAATCATTGGCGAGAGTTCATCTATCGCGCACCGTTCTATTATTCATGGGCCTTGCAGTATTGGACATCATGTTTTTGTCGGTTTTAACAGTGTGTTATTCAACTGCAAAATTGGAAATCATAGTGCGATTCGACACAATGCTGTGGTAGATGGTCGTGATTTACCTGATCATTTTTATGTACCTGCCATGGGCTATATCAACCCTCAAACAGATTTAGCACTTTATCCGCCAATCGACATTTCCATCAGTGAGTTTTCTGAAAGTGTGGTTACGACCAACATTGAATTGGTCAAAGGCTACAAGGCACTGCACAATGAGTTTTAGAAATTCTCCAGACATTATCATTCGCAATGCCAATATCGTAAATGAAGGACAGCAACAAATCAGTGATGTGCTGATTCGTCATGGACGTATTGAAAAAATTCAATCCAATATAACGGGTATTGTTCATGCAAAAAGTATTGAAGCTGATGGCAATTGGCTCATCCCTGGCATGATTGATGATCAAGTTCACTTTCGAGATCCTGGCTCACCGCAAAAAGGAAGTATTGCATCTGAGTCCTCTGCTGCGGTGATTGGTGGCATTACCAGTTATATGGATATGCCCAATACCAATCCAGCGACACTCGATCTAAAGACGTTGATGCACAAGAAGCAAATTGCAGCACAACATAGCATGGCAAATTATGCATTTCATTTGGGTGTGAGTGCGGATAATTTAGAGGTTGTGGAACGACTCGATCCAAAACTGGTGAGTGGCGTAAAGGTGTTTATGGGCGCATCCACGGGCAACATGCTGGTAGATGATCCTACAATTTTGGAACGTTTATTTGCCAATGTCCCGACTATTTTACTCACTCATTGTGAATATACACCGCGCATCAAAGCCAGAGAAAAACTATTTTTAGAAAAATATGGAAGAAATATTCCAGCAGCAATGCACCCCAAAATTCGAGATAAATATGCTTGCTTTGAAAGTTCCAAACTAGCTGTTTCACTTGCAGAAAAGTATGGTACGCAGTTGCATGTCTTACATATTACGACTGCAAAAGAACTGTGTTTATTTAAAGACTTACCTTTAAACCGAAAACATATTACTGCTGAGGTATGTATTCATCATTTGAGCTTTGATGAATCAGATTATGCGGATCTTGGACATCTAATTAAATGTAATCCTGCAATAAAAACCCAACAGGACAAAGAAGCACTGATTAATGCAATTGCTGAAAGCAATCGTTTGGACATTATAGGTACTGATCACGCTCCGCATACGTGGGATGAAAAGCAACAAAGCTATTTAGATGCACCCGCAGGTCTCCCCTTAGTGCAACATGCAATCCCTGTACTAATGGAATTGGTTGCAGATAAAAAAATAGATATCGCAACAATGGTTCGGAAAACCTCTCATCACGTCGCTGATCTATTTAAAATCAAAGATCGAGGCTATATTCGTGAAGGCTATTGGGCTGATTTAGTCTTACTCAGAGAAAATAAACTACAGCTAGCCGTGAAAGATCAACACAACTATATGCGCTGTAATTGGAGTCCTTTTGTAAATAAAACTTTCCAATATAACGTAGATACAACAATCGTTTCAGGACAGTTGGCTTGGCATCAATCACAATTATTTTTAAATTGTCAGGGACAAGCTTTAGAAATAAATAGATAACTAAATAAGATCTTCAGAAAATCGAATCTTGCCCACAATATCTATTTATCATTCTTCGCAAGCATACTTTTGAGCACACCATCTTTAAATATGAAATGGTGTGCCAAAGCTGCGGCAGCATGTAAACCCACAAAGAAAATAAACATATTTCCCAGAAACTGATGAGCTTCGCCAATCAAATGATTTGAAGTTGTCAGCCGTGCTAAAGGAAGTTGCATCGAATATAAGTCGAATTGGGTAGTCATACTAGAAAGTGCCAACCAGCCCATCACGGGTACAACAAATAAAGATAAATATAAAACCAATCGAACCAACTTAAACAACTTTTCTTGATAGCGACTAATTATCTTGTTGTGTGGGAGTTGCTTTTTATAGCAGTATACGGTTGTAACTCTGGCAATCGAAATAGCGAATACCAATAAACCACTCATCACATGAACCTGTCCCCAAATCTTGTCGTGTAATGGATTGCCACTACTAAAATAAGCAATCAATACAAGGCATAATGTCAGCCAATGCAAGATGATGATTGGTTTGGGATAATTATTTTCCATGACTTCTTATCCTTGTTCTGCACTTTAGATAAAGTAAAATTTACATCTGATTTATTTAATGCAACGCTTTTGCTGCTTTAGGTTTAAAAATAATTAAACTTAAAATGATAAAAGTGAATAGCACAATTGAAGCACCTGCCCGACTTAAATCCAAACCACCTTGAGCGATTGGTTTATCCAGAAAATCACCTAAAACAGCACCTAATGGTCGAGTTAAAATAAATGCAGCCCAAAAAAGCATTGTTCTTGAAGCTTTTGTACCAAAATAAAGAATAATCAAAAATACAAGAAGACCACCAAAAATCAGCATTGCCCCTGTATAACCAAGTCCCTGAGTATCTGCTGTCCAATCTCCCAATGCTGTTCCGAGCGTTTGCGAAAACATAATAGTCAACCAATAAAATGCTTCATTTTTCGGAGATTGAATCGTATTGACTGCGATCGAACCACAACTGAGATTCCAAATAAACAAAGATGCAGCCAGTAAAGCAGATAAAATGAGACTTCCGCCTAAATATCCAATACCCAAAGAACGATCAACAAAATCTGCAATAGTTGTTCCTAATGTGGTGGTGGCAATAATCGTTGCCCAATAAAAGAATGGATGGTAACCCTTTGCTCTAATCTGAAAGGCTACTAGTACGATGAATAACACCGTAAAAATTGCGGTACTGAGCAGATAGCCGAGATTGAGTGACATTGAAAATGCATCGCCAGCGGTTTCACCTAAAGTCGTTGCAGCAATTTTTATGATCCAAAAGAGTAGTGTTACTTCTGGCACTTTACTGAGTATTTGCTCTGTATTTTTATCATTGATCATATTGTAATCCAATAAGAAAACAATCTAATTTGACCAAATAGAGCTGAATACAGGCTTAAATTTGAGTAATAAAAAATGTACTCAGTTCTTAAAAACTCGGTACATTTATAAAATTAGCTGTAAACCCTACACACCTTATTTAAAATATTATTGGCTCAAATAATTTACTTATCATTAGGCAAATCTTTTTATTTTCTCTTTACGGGATAAATATGGGTTACATTCCAAATCATCTAATCACTGCTTGATCAACTCAGATTTTAGATTTTCTTGTTCAAAAAAAAGGCTGATAAATATGTTCAGTTTTATGCCCCTAACCGCGAAAAACATACCTCGTTACATAAAACTGGGTGCAGAAATGAGATACAACAAATAAAACTATAAGAACTTTATAGTTTAGGCTAAAAGTTCTTTCATAATTTTATAAAACAGCAAACAAGGATGAATAAAATGTTTGGCAAAATGATGCATCAGTCTTTGTTAATTAGTAACTTGATCGAGCATGCAGCAAAATACCATGCTGATACTTCAATTATTTCACGAGAAGTAAGTGGACAAATCACCACAACCAATTGGCAGCAGGTTCAACAAAATACCAAGCGTTTAGCAAATGCTTTTAAAACTTTTAATTTGAATGAGGGTGATCGTCTAGCAACCATCGCATGGAATAACCATCGTCACTTAGAGTCTTGGTATGCCATTTCAGGTAGTGGTTTGGTCTGTCATACTATTAATCCTCGCCTGTTTCCTGAACAGCTGATTTTCATTATCAATGATGCTCAAGACAAAGCCATTTTCTTTGACACAACATTTTTACCATTAATCACTGCGATTAAAGACAAAGTTCCTACTGTTGAAAGATTTATTTGTCTCAGTGCTTTTGATGAAAAAGTCGCTGCGGCACTCCCTGAAGTTATTTTTTATGATGAGCTGATTCAGGATCAATCAACAACATTTGATTGGCCTCAGTTAGATGAAAACACTCCCAGCTCTTTATGTTATACATCAGGTACAACAGGTAATCCAAAAGGCGTGTTATATAGCCATCGCTCTACCTTACTTCATACCATGGCGATCTCGTTGCCTGATTCTCTGAACTTATCGGCTAAAGATATTGTGATGCCTGTTGTTCCAATGTTCCACGTAAATGCATGGGGAATTCCATATGCAACAGCGATGGTGGGTAGTTCGATTGTATTGCCTGGTCCCAACTTAGATGGTGATAGCCTCGTTAACTTAATTGATGACTATAAAGTGACGGTAGCATTAGGTGTTCCTACAATTTGGCAAGGCCTATTGGCCGCTGCAAAGAAAAAAGGTACACGTTTAGAAAGTATGGTTCGTAATGTTGTTGGTGGCGCCGCTTGTCCTCCATCAATTATTCGAGACTTTAAATACAATTATGATTGCGACACGATTCATGCTTGGGGTATGTCTGAAACTAGCCCACTTGGAACAGCGAATCAGCCTAAAGCTAAACATTTTGCATTAAACACTGAAGACTTTGAACAATTACGTCTCACACAAGGCCGCCCACCTTTTGGTATTGAATTACGTATTGTAGATGGCGACAGTACGATTCCTCTTGAAAATGATGGTCAAACACAAGGAAACCTACAAGTTCGTGGTCCATGGGTTGTTGATCACTACTTTAATCAAGAAAAAAGTTCTTTAACAACCGATGGTTGGTTTGATACTGGTGATATTGCAACGATCAACTCAGACGGCTATATGACTATTTGTGATCGGGCAAAAGACCTCATCAAATCGGGTGGCGAATGGATTTCTTCGGTCGAAATAGAAAATATTGCTGTAGGTCATCCTGACATTCGTATGGCTGCTGCAATTGCAGCAAAACATCCAAAATGGGATGAACGCCCTATTTTAATTGCAGTCAAACAAGAAAATGCATCAATAACGGAAGCAGATATACTTGCATACTTTGAAAATAAAATCGCGCGCTGGCAGATTCCAGATGCAGTCATCTTTGTCGATGCACTTCCAGTCAACGGAACAGGGAAAATTGTCAAAGCAGAGCTTCGTGCACAATACGGCGATACGCTTTTGCAAAATGATGCGGTGGTCTAAGACCACCTTTTAGGTAAATTGAAATGAAGAACAAGAAATGGTTCTTCATTTCTGCTGCTTAAAGCAACTAGGTGGAAGCATGCTTGTTTGAAAAGCATGTAAAGAAATCAATGATTATATTTTTCATCTGAATTTATGGTTATTCCAAGCACACAAGCACTTATTTTTTGCAAAAATTTCACATATTTTACCTCACCTCTATCTCGATCAGATTGATAAGAAACTCGATAAAATTATGCAGACTAGCATCATAATTTCATTTTATGACGTTTAACTCAAAAACAGACCCTACGAAAGGTCTGTTTTTTATCTAATATTTACAGTCTAATGTTCATAACCAATTTTCTTTTTTTAATTAAAAACAAAAATGATTTTGCTCAAGCTCCATCACAGATTCTGCACCTGAACGAATTGCCGCGAGATGAGTCTGAGTACGGATTAATAACTTTTGGTAGAAGAACTTTGCTGTGGTCAATTTTGCTCGATAAAATTGCTCATCATATGTGCCTGCTTGCAATTTTTCATCAGCGACCTGTGCCATCCGAGCCCATAAATATGCAAATACAACATAACTAGAAAAATATAGATAATCGACCGAAGCTGCACCAATTTCTTCAGGGTTCTGCTTGGCTTTTTCAGAAATTTCCTGCGTTATGCCATGCCATTGTTTGGTTAGCTCAGTCAATTTTTCAGTATATGGGATTAAAGCTTTATGACCGCTGTGTTGCTCTACAAATACTTCAATTAATTGAATCATATTTTGTAATAGCTTACCGCCAGACTTCAATACTTTCCGTGCCAATAGATCTAAAGCCTGAATTTCAGTTGTACCTTCATACAAAGTTGAAATTCGAGCATCCCGAACTATCTGCTCCATACCATGTTCAGTGATAAAACCGTGTCCACCAAATACTTGAACTCCGTGCTTAGCTGATTCATTACCAGATTCAGTTAAAAAAGCCTTTGCTATTGGAGTTAGAAAAGCCAGTAATTCATCTGAGAGCTTTTGCTGCTCAGGATTATTTGAAACCTCCAGAATATCTGCATGTTGCGCTAGAAAATAGGCTAAAGCACGACCTCCTTCAGAAAAAGCTTTCTGGGTCATAAGCATTGTACGTACTGCAGGATGTACAATAATCGGATCAGCATTTTTATCTGGATATTTTGCACCACTGAGTGAACGCATCGCTAAACGATCTTTAGCATAAGTTAAAGCACCTTGAAATGATATTTCAGATGCAGCCAACCCTTGGACAGCTGTACCAATACGTGCTGTGTTCATAAAGGTAAACATGCAGTTCAAGCCACGATGTTCAGGTCCAATTAAGAAACCTTTAGCACCATCAAAGTTCAATACGCAAGTTGCATTACCATGAATACCCATTTTATGTTCTATTGCGCTACAAACAACTTTATTTCGGTCTGCTAGATTGCCTGCCTCATCGACATTAAATTTGGGTACGATAAATAAAGAAATTCCTTTCGTTCCTGCGGGTGCATTGGGCAACCTTGCCAGCACAATATGGATAATATTTTCTGTTAGATCATGCTCTCCAGCTGAAATAAAAATCTTTTCACCTGTAATTGAATAGCTACCATCCTCATTCGGTTCAGCTTTGGTACGCACTAGACCTAAATCGGAACCAGCCTGTGCCTCAGTCAAGCACATCGTTCCAGTCCATTTCCCCGATACAAGCTGGGTTAAATAAGTCTGTTTCTGTTCTTCAGTTCCGTGATGTTCGATCGTACGCATAGCACCATGCGACAAGCCTTGATACATCGCCCAAGCCCAATTTGAACCACAAAGCATTTCAGAAATTGAAATGCGTAACAGTGCAGGTAAACCTTGCCCACCATAAGCTGTATCTGCTGTCAATGAAGTAAAACCAAGTTCGGTATACTTTTGATATGCCTCTTTAAAACCATCAGGTGTGGTAACTTTGCCTTTATCTAAATGACATCCTTGCTGATCGCCAATATGGTTAAGTGGTGCTAACTCATTTTCACAAAAATCTGCTGCTACTTCGAGATATTGATTAATCAATTCAAGACTTACATTTTCTTGATATTTAGGCATTTGCTGATAAAGCTGTTCTGTCTGTAATAATTCATGAAGTACAAACTGCATATCACGCAGTGGTGCTTTATAAGCTGGCATTCTATATGTCCTCTATCTGTTGCGGTGTTTTACAGACACCTTCCCTGCAAAGTTCTATTTATCGTTAAATTTAAAATATCAAAATAAATTTCATATTGCAAAATAAAGTTCCACAATTTTAGTTAAAATACTACTTTTTAACAGATTAATGAATCCTAAAATAAAGTTAAAAATTTATATTTAAATAAATTTCATAAACTTAGTTAAAATAACCATATAAATAAAAATTTTGCTATGTAAAATTAAATTCCATTTCTTTAATTTCTATTGTATTTTACAGAGACATAAACCTTCAAAATCAAGGAGTGATGAATGCAAACAGGTCTTGAGTTTTTAACAGCTTTAAAAAATGGTGAAATTTCTGCCTCACCTATGGCTCACACTTTACCCATGCAATTGATCGAAGTTTCTCAAGGCAAAGTTATCTATAAAGTCACCCCAAAAATGGAGCATCGTAATATTCAAGGCGGTGTTCATGGAGGATTTTGCGCAACGGCGCTAGATACAGCAACAGGCAGTGCTGCACATACTATGCTTGAGCAAGGTGTAGGTTACGGAACAATTGATTTAAACGTAAAAATGATTCGCCCACTGCAAGTCGAAACGTGTTACTATGCTCAAGCTGAGCTGATTAATGCAGGACGAAATATTCTAACAACTGAAGGAAAAATCGTAGATGAACAAGGCAAAGTATATGCATTTGCCTCAGCAACATTAATGGTAATCCGAAAATAAGATCTCAAGCCCTATTTAGGGCTTCATCTCCTGTACTATTTTGTGCATCTTGTAAAAATCAAAACGGTCAATTGCAAAAGCAAGAATTGCCATTGTTAACCCTAAAATAACACACATCGTCCACCCCGAATGTTTCCATGCATATACTGCGATAAATGAGCCTAAGGCAGCACCCCCAAAATACAAGGTCATATATATCGAGTTTATTCGGGATCGAGCCTCTACTGAAAGCCTATAAACTAAATTCTGATTAAGCACATGAAAAGCAGATAGACCAAAGTAGGCCATAATGACTCCAATCGCATAATAGATCAGCGATTTCTGAGCAAAAAATAGTGGAATCCATGCTAAAACTAACAACCATATACAAACCAGTGCGACTTTATTTTCATGATGAGCAGCAATTTTCTTACCCGCCCATGTGGTTGCAAAAACCCCTGCCAAACCAACTATTCCAAATAGACCAATTTGAAAATCATTAAAATGGTAAGGTGCATTCGCCAAAATAAAAGTCATGGTCGTAAAAATCAACGCAAGAATCCCGAAGCCAATGCCTCCAGCTAAACCTCGCCGAAGCAAATGGGGTTGATGAGTCGCTAAAGTAAAGAGTGAACGATAAATTTGAAGAATATTGATCTTTTTTTCATTTTTAATCGTAGGTAGTTTTAGCCACATAATTAATGCACAGACTAAAATCAAGATACCACTGATCAGATAAATCGCATGCCAAGACCAAACAGTTGATAGTAAACCTGCGATCGAGCGTGCTAATAAAATTCCCAGAAACAATCCACTCATTAGTGTTCCCACAACTTGGGGGCTTTTTTGTGGACTGGCTAATCCTGCCGCAAAAGGAATCAAAACTTGCGTGGCAATAGAGAAAAAAGTCGCTAAGAAAGTAAAACTATATAGAACAGTTAAAGTTTGACTCCATGAAAGTCCGATTTGAGCTAGTCCTGTACAACACATTAACAGACAGATATAGCTACGCTTTTCAAATAAATCCCCGAGTGGCACCAATAGAAATAGTCCAACGGCATAGGACAGTTGGCCAATAACAATTGTAAAGGCCACCTGTTCAGCCGTTGCATGCAAAGCTTCTGCAATGGAATAAATTAATGGTTGATTATAATAATTCGATCCCGCACAAATGCCACAGGTCATCGCCATTAAGAAGACAAAACCTTTTGATAAAAATGGTTCTGCACTGGATCGAGTTATTGTATCCATATATTTTTAATCCAGTTTAGAACTTATACATAGAGGTAAAGTTTATACGTGATATATCTGCCGTTCTGCCGTCAAAGACCTCTCGCTCTCCTTGATGGTATTCCACACCAAAATCCATTTGACTTGTTGGACTATAAAATACATTAACCGCAAAATCAGTTAATTGCTTATTAGCATCCTGATTTAATTTGGCATAGTCACTGTTGTCATATGAAAATAGCGAGGCAGATAAGTTTGTACGCCATTGATCATTAAACTTATAAGAATAACCAAGATTGACACTATCTAAAGTATTCATCAACAATTCATTTTTGGCCTCATTCAATGAAAAATCACCTGCTGCCTTGAGATCAGATGCATGTGCCAAACTACTTTGTGTGGTGTAAGGCATAAACTTCTGATCGCCAACAATATGTTGATAATTAGCCTGTATGGATTGCTGCGGTGTCAATTTGTATTTGAGTCCAACACCAGCACCCCAACTCACTTTTTTCACAGTATCTGTTGCAACATCAACAGACTTTTCATTCACAAACCCCTGAGCCAGTGCCAATAAATTACCCTGTTTAAAAGTATATCGTCCTGTCAGTGTCGGAAAAGCTGAAACACGCGATCCTGTATATTCCAGTGCCATCTTGACATCATGTTGCGGACCAAGCTTCCAGTCATATCGAACTTGTGGCAAACGAGTATAAGATGTTCCCATAAACTGAGTATAATCAACCGATTCAGTACGGGTTTCCATATTGGACATCAAAGACCATGTTTGTCCAAAAGTCCAATCTTTATAATTAAAGTAAGCGTGGCGGATACGGAATTTACCATCACCAGATCCCCCAACTGAACCATCAAAGAAGTCAGCTTCGATATTACCTGTTACATCCTTATTAGGACTATTAAAGTATACCCCGATACGGCTCGCAGTAATGGTCGCATCTGAACGAGTATGATCAGAACGTGTGTCACTTTCAAATGGTGCTTTATAGATGCTACTGGTCGTTCGCCCACCTGAGTCCGGTGAAGATTGGAAATCTAAGGTTGCATCCATACGGGCAATACCATAGACCTTGACATTGTCAGCCCAAGTAATCCAAGACGGCGCAACAGGTTTGGCTGTTACGGTCGCTTGTTCTTTAGCCAAGCTTTCATCCAATTTCACTTGCTGAACTTGTAAATTTGATTGCACACTCTTTTGTTCGGCTAATTCAGTTTTTAATCGCTGTAATTCCAATTCGAGTGCATTGATTCTTTGTTCAGTGCTATCTGGTGAATTTGCAAAAATAGTTCCTGAAGCCACTGCGCAAGCAGTAGCCAAAATTAGTTTTTTCATCTTTGTTCCTTAAAGACTTTTTAATCAAACTCCCCTAAACAGCCAAAGTGATTTAACGGCCGAAATCGGGTGAGCGTTATTTAATTTGCAGTTTATTGACGAGCATCAACTAATGGACAGCCAGTCATTGCCTGTAGTTGATCAAAACTAAGACCATCAACTATTTCAATCACCTTAGCCTGACCATTTTCGAGTTGAATGATGCAAAGATCGGTATAAATACGGTCGACACACTGCTCGCCAGTAATGGGATAAGCCAATTGACTAACGATTTTGGGTTCGCCTTTTTTGGTGGTATGTTCCATACAGACAAAAATCCGTTTTGCGCCTACTGCCAAATCCATTGCACCACCAACTGCGGGAATATCATCTTCTTTACCTGTATGCCAGTTGGCGAGATCACCATTATCTGCAACCTGAAATGCTCCAATCACGCATATATCAAGATGTCCGCCACGCATAATGTCAAAAGAATCTCCATGATGCATAAAGCAACCACCTGACAATAAGGTAATCAGTTCTTTTCCAGCATTTACCAAATCAGGATCTTCTTCTCCCTCCTTTGGTGGTGGACCAAATGCCAACACGCCATTTTCAGAATGTAAGAAAATTTCCTTATCTTTAGGTAAATATTTGGCGACATTGGTTGGCAAACCAATTCCCAAATTGACATACGACCCTTCTGGAATATCTTGAGCAATGATTTTTGCAATATCTTCACGTGAACGTTTTTGAACTGACATTAGATATCTCCTACCCGTACAACATGCTGTACAAAAATCCCTGGAGTAACGATACACTCAGGATCTAAGCTACCGAGTTGCACTATTTCATTGACTTGTGCGATAGTTGTAGTCGCAGCTTTTGCCATAATTGGGCCAAAATTACGAGCCGCCTTGCGATAAGTAAGATTGCCCCATCGATCAGCCTTATCTGCATAAATAAATGCAAAATCAGCCTCTAATGGATATTCCAGCACATAGTTTTTACCGTTAATACAACGAGTTTCTTTACCTTCAGCAATTCTGGTACCGTAACCAGTAGGTGTGAATACTGCACCTAAACCAGCACCCGCTGCCTGAATACGACAAGCTAGATTTCCTTGAGGTACAAGTTCTAAATCAATTTTTCCTGCACGATACAAGTCAGGAAAAACTGTTGAACTGACTGATTTTGGGAAAGAACAGATCAACTTTTTCACTTGCCCTGCCAAAAACAACTTCGTTAAGCCATCTGGACCTGAAGAAGCATTGTTATTAATAATCGTGAGTTCCTTCGTTCCAATATCTAGCAATGCTTCAATTAATTCGGCTGGCTGCCCTGTTGTTCCAAAGCCGCTCGTCATAATAGTTGCACCATCAGGAATCTGTTTTAAAATCGTTTCAATATCACTGGTGATTTTATTGATCATAAGATTTTACCTTTTGCTTAAAATTGCACGATGGACTTAATCTGCTTTTTGCGGGTTATATAAACGGTCTTTAATAAACAGCAATGGAATAACACCACAAATAAAGTAAGCACCCGCCATGACTAATAAACCCAATCCAATCGAACCATTTTGAGATAAATAACCAATTGTTAATGGTGAGAAAATAGAAAGTACCTTACCAACGTTATAAGCACCTCCAACAGCTGAACCACGAATCGAAGTTGGGAAGCTTTCAGTCATATAGACCGCATTGATGGCGTATGGAATTCCATAAAGGAAACCAAAGAAAAGCATTAACCATAAAATGTTCGTTGGGGTATTTAAGTAAACAATAACTGGAATAAATAATGCTGTACCGATCGTACCGAATGCGAATACCGCACGTCGTCCTAGCTTGTCTGCAACAATACCTGCAATGATTTTGGCAAAAATCATGATGATGAACGTACCAACCATATACATTGCCATTTCTTTGAATTTGATCCCTAGATCAGATTCTAAATAGGCTGGTAACCAGTTACTCACACCGTAATAACCAAACTGCAATGCACCCGTACTAATTACCCAAAGAATAAACATCGTGCCGTGTTTCTTATCCTTAAAGATTTCACGGTATGTACTCTGAGGTTTAGCAGATTGAGTATTGCTCTCAATTTTTGCAGCTCTAAGCTGGCGAGAACGTTTCCATGACTCAGACTCAGGCACCATAAAGTGCATGAGAATAGACAGCACAATCGGAGTAATCGCAATCCAGTATAGGAAGCGCCAACCGTGAATTGGAATAATATGACCTGCTAACAAAGTAGCGAGTAACGAACCTAATGTATAACCCGTCATTAAAGTCGCTAATGCGGTTGAGCGATGTTTGGTTGGGATCATTTCTGAAATCAGGACGTTACAGGCAATATATAGTGCGCCTAACCCCATAGAACCAAATACCCGAATCACTGCAAACTGTTCATAGGAATGAGTAAAGCCCAGTGCACAGGTTAAAACTGAGGAATAAGCTACAAAAAATACAATGACTCGAACGCGACCAAAACGATCACATGCCCAACCACCAAACAACCCACCAATAGCTGAACCGAATAGCGTTAAACTACCGAGCATTCCCGCCTGTAAACCTGTTAAATGAAATTCAGCTTTTAAACTTGTTAAGCTTAGCGCTAAAAATCCTAAATCCGCGCCATCACACAACAATGCAAAAAAGGCAAAGATAAAAGCGGTAATCCATATTTTTTTAGGGGTCTGAATCGCTTCAGTACTATTATTTTCCTGCTTCATTATTTCTGTTGTCATTTCCGTATCCTTAATAGAAACATAAGGCATCCCCTGCCTTATGTTATTTAGACGTATTAAGCAGTGATTTCTTTAATCATGTTCTTCGCAATAATGATCTGTTGTACCTGAGTAGTACCTTCATATAGACGGAATAAACGTACGTCACGGTAGAATCGCTCAATCGAATATTCACTGATATAACCTGCGCCACCATGAATCTGAACGCAACGATCTGCCACACGACCACACATTTCTGTGGCGAACATTTTTGCGCATGATGCTTCAGTGCTAATATTTTCACCGCTATCACGACGGCGTGCGGCATCTAAAACCATACATTTAGCAGCATAAATTTCTGCTTTTGAATCTGCTAACATCGCCTGAATCAGCTGGAAATTAGCAATCGGTTGTCCAAACTGTTTACGCTCAACTGCGTAACGTAAAGCATCATCTAACATCCGCTCAGCGACACCCACGCTATAAGCACCAATGTGTAAACGCCCTTTATCCAACACTTTCATCGCTGTTTTGAAACCAACACCTTCGACACCACCAATCAATGCTGAGGCAGGTACACGACAGTTTTCAAAAATCACATCACAGGTATGTGAACCTTTCTGACCCATTTTTTGGTCGATCTTTCCAAGCGAAATACCAGGTGTATTCGCTTCCACCAAAAATGCTGAAATACCGCCTGCACCTTTGATCTCAGGATTAGTACGCGCCATCACAGTAAAAGTAGAAGCATGTGGTGCATTGGTAATAAAGCGTTTGGTGCCATTTAAGATATAGTCATCACCATCTTTTACAGCAGTTGTTTTAAGTGAAGCTGCATCAGAGCCAGCTTCAGGTTCTGTTAAACAAAATGAACCGATGATTTCACCACTTGCATAACGTGGCAGATACTTTTGCTTTTGCTCTTCCGTACCATCAATCACGAGACCACTAGAACCAATCCCATTATTTGTCCCAATTAATGAACGAAATGCTGGCGAAGTTTGTCCTAATTCAAAAGCAACGTTAACCTCTTCCTCCATCGTGATCCCTAAACCACCATATTCCTCAGGAATAGTAAGACCAAACAAACCTAACTCACGCATCTGTACCACAATGTCTTCTGGAATTCGGTCAGTTTCTGCAACTTCATGTTCACGAGGAATCAATTCATTTTTTACAAAATCCCGAATGGTAGAGAGTAGCTGTTGCAGCATCCCTTCATCACGAATCATTCGTACGCTCCCTTTATATTTTGTCTTGGCAATTCTGAATAAAGATTTCGATAAATAAACCTCAAACTTCGCATTACGAAATTTGGTTTTTCATCTCATTCATTTCATATTAAGAGATTAAAAAGCAAAAATTCAAGCCTTTTTAAAAATTAATTTCGTTTAACGAAATTTTAAGCACCAACACAGCCTAATATCAATTAGTTACGAAACAGTACGTAAGGAATTTGATTAATATGAATAAAAAACACTTGAAATAACTTTTAAAATACGCATCATTAGAGAAATTAAATTTTGTTATGCGAAATAAAGGATATAAAATTGAATACAAATCTAGGGAATAATTTTTTAGAAGTAGATCTCAGCATACCCAAAGTCGCACTGGTTCAAATCAACCGTCCTGATGCTATGAACGCTTTAAATGGCGAGGTTCGCAGGCAACTTGCGCAAGTGTTTACCGAACTTAGCTTTAATGATGATGTCAATGCGATCGTGCTGACAGGCGGAACAAAAGTGTTCGCAGCAGGTGCAGATTTAAAAGAAATGGCTACAGCGGATTCCACAGAGATGCTATTACGTCATACCGAGCGATATTGGAATGCGATTGCACAATGTCCAAAACCAGTGATTGCAGCAGTCAACGGTTATGCATTAGGTGGCGGCTGCGAATTGGCAATGCATGCTGACATTATTATTGCAGGGAAAGGCGCCATTTTTGGCCAGCCTGAAATTAAAGTCGGCTTAATGCCCGGTGCAGGTGGTACACAGCGATTATTTCGTGCTGTCGGTAAATTTCATGCGATGCGCATGATTATGACTGGCGTCATGGTACCTGCGGAAGAGGCCTATCTCATCGGTCTAGTTTCTCAAGTGACTGAAGATGAAGACACGATCCCCACTGCCCTAAAAATGGCTCAAAGCCTTGCAAAAATGCCTCCAATTGCTCTGCAACAAATTAAAGAAGTGGCATTAATGAGTGAAGATGTGCCTTTAAACGCAGGCTTAACTCTTGAACGTAAATCATTCCAACTGCTGTTCTCAACAGAAGATAAAAATGAGGGAATCAATGCCTTCATTGAAAAACGTAAACCGACTTATCAGGGCAAGTGATCTCTTAATTATCAAGGAATGGAACTTAACATGGATAAAAAAGTCTTTGTCAGTGCTGGTGGTTCAGGTATTGGACGTTGTATAGCAGAAGCATTTTTAAAAAATGGTGATCAGGTATTTGTATGTGATATCAATGCAGAAAGCTTGGCGCAGTTTAAACAAGATTTTCCTCAATTACATACTTATAGCTGTGACCTGGCTCAACCAGATGCTATTCAGGATATGTTTCAGCAAGTCGTCCATACATTCGGCCATTTAGATGTACTGGTCAATAATACCGGTATTTCAGGGCCAACCGTTGCAGCTGAGGATTTAAATCTAGAAGACTGGAATGCGGTTCTCAATCTCAACCTCAACAGTACTTTTCTGATGACCAAACTTGCCATTCCTTATTTAAAGCAATCTATTGGAGGTTCAATTATTAATCTATCCTCGATTGCTGGTCGTTTAGGCTATCCATACCGTTTGGCTTATTCAACCTCTAAATGGGGCATTGTTGGTTTTACCAAAACGCTGTCTATGGAACTAGGAATAGACAATATCCGCGTCAATGCCATTCTTCCCGGTGCAGTAGATGGTGAGCGTGTTCAACGTGTATTACAGGCTCGTGCTGATCTTGCCAACATCTCATTGGAACAAGCTACCCAAAATGCGTTAAACAATCAGTCCCTCAAATACTTTGTAGATCCAAAGCATATTGCGGATCTGTGCGTGTTTCTGACTTCAGAAAGTGGACGCTCCATCTCGGGACAAATCTTACCGATTGATGGCGATAAACAATATTTAAATTAAATCTAATTTTGAAACGTAATTCATTGTAGAGATAAAACATTCAGGATGAGCAAAATGAGTGATCAGATTGAAACAATAGCCGTGATTGGTGTTGGCGTTATGGGGAGTGGTATTGCCCAAATCGCAGCACAATCAGGTCATATCACCTATTTATATGATGCTAAGGCTGGTGCAGCTGAACAAGCCAAAGCAAAGCTAGCAGTAACCTTTCAAAAGTTAGTCGAAAAAAATAAGATTTCTACAGAACAGGCTCAAGCTGCTAATGACAACCTATTGATTGCTGAACAACTCGAAGATTTAAAAAACTGTGACTTAATCGTTGAAGCAATCATTGAACGTCTCGACATTAAACAAAGTTTAATGAAGCAACTTGAAGAAATTGTTCCTGAAAAAACGATACTGGCATCGAACACTTCTTCTTTGTCAATCACGGCGATTGCAGCGAATTGTCAGCATCCTGAACGCGTGGTTGGCTATCACTTCTTTAATCCTGTACCACTCATGAAAGTGGTTGAAGTCATTCAGGGGCTAAAAACTGATCCAAGAATTGTGGATACATTGAATGAATTATCCCGCACCTTTGGTCATCGTCCTGTCGTAGCAAAAGATACTCCAGGATTTATTATTAACCATGCTGGACGTGCCTACGGAACGGAAGCTCTTAAAATCCTCAATGAAAATGTCTCTGATATCAGTGAAATAGACCGCATTTTACGAGATGGTGTCGGCTTCCGTATGGGACCTTTTGAGCTGATGGATTTGACTGGTTTAGATGTATCTCATCCAGTTATGGAATCTATTTATCACCAATACTATGAAGAAGCACGTTATCGCCCAAATCCTTTGACCAAGCAGATGCTTGACGCTAAACAACTTGGTCGTAAAGTTGGTCAGGGTTTCTATAACTACACCACAGGTAGCAAAACAGGTGAACAACCTGCACAAATTGTTGCGCGTTTAGAACAGTATCCAAGCGTCTGGATTGGTGCTGACTTCCCTTCAGACCATCAACAAATTACTGACTATTTAACAAGTCAAAGCATCAAGTTAGATACGAGTACAGTACCGCAAACAGACAGCCTATGCTTATTGGCGTGCTATGGCGAAGACACCACACAAGCAGCACAACGTTTTAAGGTAAATCCAGAACAAACCGTTGCAATCGATATGCTATATGGCATTCAAAAGCATCGCACATTGATGCCATCTTTAGCTACCAAGAATGATTATATTCAAGCAGCTCACTCGATATTTAATCTGGACGGCGCTGTAGTCAGTGTTATTGCTGAAAGCATTGGCTTTGTCGCCCAGCGTGTTTTAGCGATGGTGATCAACTTAGGCTGTGACATTGCCCAACAAAACATTGCGAGCGTCGATGACATTAATGCAGCTGTGCGTTTGGGACTAGGCTATCCATTTGGCCCTATTGAATGGGGCGATCACATCGGCAGCAAAAAAATTCTGCTCACATTGGAACGTATGACGACCTTAACCCATGACCCACGCTATCGCCCAAGCCCATGGTTACAACGTCGTGTTGCCCTCAATTTACCACTTACTTTTAACAAATAATTCTGAAAAGGAACTTCGCAATGTTGAATGCTTATATTTACGATGGTTTACGCAGCCCATTTGGTCGTCATGCAGGTGAGTTAGCCTCAATTCGTCCTGACGACCTTGCTGCAACTGTGATTCAAAAACTAGTTGAAAAAACAGGTGTACCTGCGGCAGACATCGAAGACGTCATTTTTGGCGATACCAATCAGGCAGGTGAGGACAGCCGTAATGTAGCACGTAATGCCCTGCTGATTGCTGGTTTACCTGTCACCGTCCCAGGTCAAACCGTTAACCGTTTATGTGCGAGTGGCTTAGCAGCGGTTATCGATTCGGCTCGTGCCATCACTTGTGGTGAGGGTGAGCTATATGTTGCAGGTGGCGTGGAGAGTATGTCTCGTGCACCATTTGTCATGGGCAAAGCTGAAACAGCTTATAGCCGTGATGCAAAAATTTATGACACCACGATTGGCTCTCGTTTTCCAAACAAAAAAATCATTGCCCAATATGGCGGTCACAGCATGCCTGAAACAGGAGACAATGTTGCTGTTGAATTTGGAATAACGCGAGAACAAGCAGATTTATTTGCGGCACAATCACAAGAAAAATATCAAAAAGCCAAAGAAGAAGGATTTTTTATCGATGAGATTACACCGATTGAGGTCTCTCAAGGTAAAAAATTACCACCAAAATTGATCGCTGAAGATGGTCATCCACGTCCCGGTTCTAATGTTGAAGCTCTAACCAAATTAAAATCACTGTTCGAAGGTGGTGTCGTAACTGCGGGTAATGCATCTGGTATTAATGATGGCGCAGCTGCCCTACTCATCGGTTCTGAAGCTGCTGGACAGAAATATGGCCTCAAACCTATGACTAAGATTCTTTCAGCTGCGGCAGCAGGAATTGAACCTCGTATCATGGGTGCAGGACCAATTGAAGCGATCAAAAAAGCTGTATCTCGTGCTGGCTTGACTTTGGATGATATGGATATTATTGAAATTAATGAAGCGTTTGCATCACAAGTATTGTCTTGCTTAAAAGGTCTCAATGTCGATTTCAACGATCCTCGTGTTAATCCAAATGGCGGTGCGATTGCAGTAGGACATCCACTAGGTGCATCTGGTGCTCGTCTAGCACTTACCGTATCCCGCGAGTTGCTTCGTCGTAATAAAAAATATGCCGTAGTCAGCCTTTGTATCGGGGTTGGTCAAGGTTTAGCAATGGTGATAGAAAACGTCTCGAAGTCATGAAACATGAACCATTCATCACAACAGCACAGTGATGAATGGATTTATTTTGCATAGCGAAATATAATACAAGATTCTTGTTTTATTATATTTGAGGATTGAATGTCTCAGAATTCAGAAAATGAACAACCAATAAATTTTGATGAGATACGTCTAGATCCTATTTCACATATTCATCGGGAAAATAATCCTCAATTTATCGCGTCACTAGCAAGAGGTTTAGAGCTTTTAAGATGCTTTTCTGCTAACAATCAAGTGCTTGGTAACCAAGAATTAGCAAAAATGACTGGTCTACCAAAGCCAACTATTGCACGCATTACAAATACGCTTGTGTCATTAGGTTATTTGAAACAATTGCCTAACTCAACGAAATACACACTAGACATTGGTGTTTTATCCTTAGGATATGCAGCATTGTCAAATATCTCTATCCGTAATATTGCACATCAATATATGGAAGAAATGAGTCAATACGTTCAAGCTCCTGTAGCGATGGCAACACGTGACCGTTTAAATATGGTCTATATAGATGTTGTACAAATTGAAACAGCATTAAACATGCGCCGTCCAATTGGTTCAACATTGCCACTTCACAGCAGTTCTATGGGTAGAGCTTGCTTAGCAGCTACTCCTGAACGTGAACGTAACTTTCTACTTGATGCGCTTAAACAAAAAAACCTTGAAAATTGGCCTGCTATAAAACGCTCTCTAGAACGAGCTTTCCGAGATTATCAAGATTACGGATATTGTTTGTCTTTAGGCGAGTGGCATAAAGAAGTAAACTCCGTCGCTGTTCCTTTGGTCAGTTCTAAACATGGTCTTTATGTCTTTAACTGTGGCGCGCCAAGTTTTCATTTAAATCCAGAAAAACTTGAAGGTGAAATTGGACCACGTTTAATCCATATGGTGCACAATATTCAAGATGCTTTGAATGAAATGCATTAACAATTCAATTGAATAATTCGGTTCAACGGGTTGGTGATTAACGTTTCACTTTCATTATGGCAACAAGCATGATGAAAAACGCACTCTATACTCCAACCATCATATTAATGGCTATTGCAGCGGGCATCTGTACAGGTGGCAACTACTTTAGCCAACCCCTGATTCATTCGATTAGTTTAAATCTAGATTTATCCGAAACCACAACTGCATGGGTGCCGACCTTAGCGCAAATTATGTATGCCTCTGGTCTGTTATTCCTCATGCCATTGGGTGATATTCTAGAAAAACGCAAGCTACTTTTTACCTTTATGTTGCTCGCCTCTATTGGCTTGATCATTAGTGGTTTTTCCAACAACATTTATTTGCTCATCTTTGGCACCATAATAACAGGACTGTTTTCTAGTGCAGCGCAATTACTGCTTCCACTTGCAGCAAGTTTAGTCCCTATTCAGCATAGTGGACGTGTAGTCGGCTTTTTACTCAGTGGTTTAATGATGGGAGTATTACTCGCTCGCTCCCTCTCTGGATTAATGTCCAGCATATTCGCATGGAATATGATTTATCTCGTGAGTGGTTTTTTATTGTTGGCAATTGCAATCATTTTATACCGTAATATTGGTACTTTTCCTCCAACTAAATCAGAAAACTATACGGAAACCATTGCGTCACTTCCCTCAATTTTTTTAAACAATCAACGTTTAAGAACACGTACTTATATTGGAGGTCTAACCTTTGCTAGTGTTAGCATGACATTTACCACGATGTCACTTCTTTTAGCACCAGCTCCATATTATTTTAGCGATTTTAAAATTGGACTATTTGGCTTTGTGGGAATATTAGGAACATTTATTGCTAATTTTTCTGGAAAATTTATTGACCAAGGTTATATTCATCAGATCTCACTATACTGCGGTATAGGGATGATCCTCAGTTGGTTATTATTTTTATTATTACCCTATCATTTTAGCTTTTATATCATTGCCACGTTGTTACTTTACTCCTCACTTTCGGCAGTACATGTTACTAATCAAAGTATTGTTTTCAAAATTAATCAACAACTCCGCGCTCGCTTTAATGCTATCTATATGACAGGCTATTTTGCAGGAGGGGCACTGGGTACTACTGCGGGTAGTTATGCGTGGAAACATTTTGGCTGGACAGGAGTTTGCATTTTAGGGCTTATTTTTGCTGGTTTATGTCTGATATTTTGTCGAATAGATGCGAAACAGCAGAGTTAGCACAAAGTGAATCTAGTATAGAACTCCTTATATCCGCTCAAACTTAATCCAATGTCAGAACAAGTTTGAGCTAGTATATTTTCCTCTTTAGAGTTAACACCTTTTCCAATTAACCCTAAAAAAAATGAACCCAACTATAATAAGCCACTTAAACGTTTGCGAATATTGTCTTCAGTTTCTCTTACAATACGCTGTATCAACTCTTCACAAGTAGGAATATCATGGATCAAACTAGCCACCAGACCACATGACCATGCGCCTGCATCCATTTGACCATCCAGCATAATTTTTGGATAAACCCCTGCTACTTGCTCAACAATATCCTCAAACTGCAACTGATCACCCAAAGCTTTCTCAGTTGCCACAATTTTTTCAACGGCCGCATTATTCATTACTCGTTCTGTATTACGTAAAGCACGCATAATCAGTCGAGTATCTCGTTCTGTTGCATTCAAGATCGCTTGCTTAACATTAGAATGAACGGGTGCTTCCTGAGTGGCAATAAACCGCGTTCCCATATTAATACCATCAGCACCCAAGGCTAAAGCAGCCGTTAAAGAACGACCATCTGCTAGTCCACCCGCATTCGAAACTGCAGCAGCAAGTTCAGCAAAACCAACATAATGCATACCACCTTGAATAATTGGATGCTCAATTTCAAATAGTTCAGTAATTTTAGTCTTCATTATAGTTCCCACTTATTGCATGTATTAGCAAGGTTGTTTGTTTCCATACCGTTCTAAACACATTTAGATTAATGACATGGTTGCATAGGCAATCATTACCTTAAAAACATTATTAATACCATTAAATTTCACTATACAAAATTTAATACCAAAATACAAAATAAAAAAATTGATAGCGAAATTTATTTCCAATAAAATTAATGAAATCTAAAAGAGGTTTTTTGAATCTTGATTTTTAAATAGCTCATCAACTCAATAACAGGATGTCATGATGCAACAGGAAGACGATCTAAATACTCAAATTACTTCAGGAACCATCTGTCAAATACAGGTTGGAAAAGTCCTGACTCTGACAATCAACACGCCAAATAAGAAAAATGCGATTAATTATGATATGTATCTAGCATTGAGTGAGGCACTCGATCAGGCTGCAATTAATGATGAAATCCATGTAGTACTACTCACAGGTGCGAATCAAATCTTTACCAGCGGCAATGATGTGAATGCTTTTAAAAATCGTAATACTCATAGCTCGCAACCACCCTCTTCTGTACTGTTTTTAAAAAGTCTGGCAACATTTCCAAAACCGATTGTTGCAAAAGTTGAAGGTATCGCAATAGGTATAGGAAGTACCATGCTACTTCACTGCGATCTAGTTTATGCTTGTGAAGATACCATTTTCCAATTTCCATTTGTCAATCTTGGACTAGTACCTGAAGCAGGCTCAAGCTACATCCTGCCAAGGCTAGTTGGATTTTCTCGTGCTTCAGAAATCATTTTACTAGGAGAAAAATTTTCGGCTGAACAAGCGAAAGAATATGGTTTCGTTAACAGTATTTATTCAACAAGCAAGGAATTACAACAACAGGTAGATAAGGTTTTAAATAGATTAGCTAATCAACCAATTCAAGCATTACAGTTAAGTAAAAAGCTATTAAGAAATATGCCAATTGATGATATTTTGCATCGTATAGATCATGAATCTAACATCTTTGCAGATTGTCTGGCGGGAAATGAGTTTAAAACTGCTCTTGATAAGTTTCAGAAGAACAAAAAATCTGACATACAGTTTAAATAAGCTAAAAATCCACACAATCCATAAAAAAACCAGCAAGATGCTGGTTTTTTTAAATCTTCAAGTTTAGCTAATTTCAGTTCGAATATTATTCACCATATGAAGTAAACGAGGTGCAATATCTTCTTCAAGTTTTTCACGCTTCATAATAAAGCTTGGACCTCCACAATTGAACACCAAAAGACCATGTTGCTGATGGATCAATGGTACAGCAACAGAATTCACATCCTTGTGCCATTCACCAATAGAGAAACAATATCCAAAGTCTTGGTAATCTTTAAATGCTTTATCTAAATCACGATTAATTTTAATCCAGTCGTCTTTATGTTTGCTACGAATAGCATCAAGTAAAAACTCTCTTTCATCTTCTGGCATTGCTGCTAGACAAGCACGTCCCATCGAACTTAGATGAATAGGTAAATATGTACCGACTTGACGTCGCATCGTCATATTGCCCTTGCCTTGTACAACATCTAAATAAATCATGTTCAAGCGATCACGTGTTGCCATAGCAACCGCAGCGCCAGCATAATCCGCCAGATTTGTCATATAAGGATTCGCAATTGATCGAATCGAAACATTCGAAAGCATGGAGTAACCGAAAGCCAATACGCCAACAGAGAGTTGAAACTTACTCGAATTAGGCACCTGTTTAATGTAGCCCAAACGAGATAATGTATGTGTTAATCGAGTAATGGTCGGTTTCGGTAGCCCTGTCATTTGAGCTAACTCTTGATTACCTAAGTGTTGATGTTTAGGCGTGAAACAACGCAACAACTCTAAACCACGCGCTAACGCAGTAATAAATTGACGGTCATTTTCATCTTGCATATCTTCGATTGGATGCAATAGCTCATGCCTTAAAGGCGCTAATAGTTTTTCTGTTTGTTCTATATCCATCGATTCAGTCATATAGTTACCACGTTACCTGCTGTTTCGCACTGCGAAAATTATAATCTATTTATTCATTCAATAGCAAAAAAGCAAACATAAATGTTTGCTTTCTGATGTTCTATAAATTTTGATTAATCAGTATTTCTAAATTAATGATGCTCGCCTGATTTGCTCCTTTGTCTTTACCCAATTACGCCATTGGCTTTTAACTCAGCTAATTTTTCTTGAGAAACAACATGTTTTAAGACATCAGAGGTATGTTCCCCCAATAAAGGTGGCGCATAACGATATTCAACAGGAGTTCGTGAAAGTTTTATCGGCGAACCTACCATCCTTAGTTTTTCACGCTGTGTATGTTGCATATCTATCAACATTTTTCGTGCCACCACCTGTGGCTCTTGAAATGCCTGTTCAAGATTATTAATCAAACCGACAGGAACTTTGACAGCCTGTATCAGACGAACCCATTCATCAGCTGTTTTTGTAAGAAAATGCGCTGATAAAATATCTATCACTTCATTTCGATATTTAATTCGATCCGCGTTTCGTTTAAAACGAACATCATCGGCTAGCTCAGGCAAACCAATACTCTTACATAGTTGGAAAAACTGAGTATCGTTGCCACAAGCAATAATGAACTCTCGATCACAAGCTTTAAAAAGCTGATATGGCACAATATTGGCGTGTGCATTGCCATATCGTTTTGGCACATTACCAGATGTTAAATAGTTCATACCTTGGTTTGCCAAAGTAGCTATCTGTACATCCAGTAAAGCCATGTCTATATGTTGCCCTAGACCAGTAGTATTACGGTTAAGTAAAGCCGCTTGAATTGCAATGGTTGAATATAAACCTGTTGTTAGATCTGAAAATGCAACTCCAACCTTTTGAGGTCCTCCTCCCGGAAAATCATCTCTCTCACCTGTTACAGACATCAATCCACCCATACCTTGAATAATGAAGTCATAACCAGGTTCTTCAGCTCTCGGACCATCTTGTCCAAAACCAGTAATAGAGCAATAAATTAACTTTGGATTTAAGCTTGCGAGAGACTCATAGTCCAGTCCATATTTTTTTAATGAACCAGCTTTATAATTTTCGATTAAAACATCTGTATCCAGAATAAGTTTTTTAATTAACCCCTGTCCTTCAACAGTCGAAATATCAATAGCTACTGATAACTTATTGCGATTGGCAGACTGATAATATGCAGCTTCACGAGTTTCATCACCGTCATCACTCTGCATCCATGGTGGCCCCCATGAACGAGTATCATCACCTATTTTTGGTCGCTCCACCTTAATTACTTCGGCCCCTAGATCACCAAGTATTTGCCCACACCAAGGCCCTGCTAAAACTCTACTAAGGTCCAGTACCCGAATTCCCTTTAAAGCACCCATACTAATTTCACCAATTGAGTTCAAATAACAATACATTATTTTGCATAGCGATACATTTTTTCAATATACACATAAACTTTGAGAAATCAAATTATAATTTCAGCCAAATAAACATTTAATACTCTTAATACTTAATAACCAATATGATTCAAGCAATTAGAAAACATTCCATCAAAAACAAAATACCGCATTGCAAAATTATTTTCCAAAAAATATTGTTTTCTGCTTTAAAAATATTCTAATATGAGTTCATTCATAGGGATTTAAGCTAAAAAATTTCATTTTATGAGGTTAAGTCTCAGTACAACCCAAGAATAATTGCTTGAAAAATTCATGCTTTTTCTCGGAAAAAATGCTTTAAACAGATTTGAAGTAGGCAAGGTAATGGACTATGACCACTAATTACACACAACAGCTATCAACAATTCGACCTCATACTTGGAAAATTGCATTTATTTTTGCATTCCTTGCGTTATTAGTTGACGGCGCAGATTTAATGCTTTTGTCCTATAGTCTCAATAGTATTAAAGCTGATTTTGGACTCAGCTCAGTGCAAGCAGGCATGTTAGGGAGCTTTACCCTCGCAGGCATGGCAGTCGGTGGCATTTTCGGTGGATGGGCATGTGATCGTTTTGGACGAGTAAGAACGGTTGTCGTTTCTATTTTATTATTCTCTTTTCTTACATGCGGCTTAGGTTTTACTCAAACATTTTGGGAATTTGGTATCTTACGCTTCATCGCATCACTCGGTTTAGGCTCATTATATATAGCATCAAATACATTAATGGCTGAATATGTGCCGACAAAAAATCGTACTACCGTGTTAGGTACTCTGCAAGCTGGCTGGACTGTTGGGTATATTGTTGCAACGTTATTGGCAGGTTGGATCATCCCTGATCATGGCTGGAGAATGTTATTCTATGTTGCCATTATCCCTGTAATAATTGCTGTCTTAATGCATATTTTAGTGCCTGAACCCGCGGCATGGCAGCAATCTCGTCTACAGAGAAATATTAAGAGCGAACAAAACTCTGAAAATATCTCAGCGATTAAGCTAATTTTTCAAGATAAACGTAATCGCAATATGTTTATTCTATGGGCATTGACCGCAGGTTTTCTACAGTTTGGTTATTATGGCGTAAATAATTGGATGCCATCATACCTAGAAACTGAATTAGGAATGAAGTTTAAAGAGATGACGGCCTATATGGTTGGTACCTACACTGCTATGATTTTAGGTAAGGTGCTTGCAGGCTTAATGGCTGATAAATTAGGTCGTCGTTTAACCTATGCATTTGGAGCGATTGGCACAGCAATTTTTCTTCCTTTGATCGTATTTTATCACTCACCTGCGAACATTCTATACTTATTGATTGCCTTCGGTTTCTTATATGGCATTCCATATGGTGTAAATGCAACCTATATGACAGAAAGCTTTCCAACTGAAATTCGAGGCACTGCTATTGGTGGCGCGTATAACGTTGGGCGTTTAGGTGCAGCATTAGCACCAGCAACGATAGGATATTTGGCATCGGGAGGTTCAATCGGTTTAGGTTTCGTCGTGATGGGTGCTGCCTATTTAATTTGTGGTGTTATTCCTGCACTGTTCATTAAAGAAAAACAATTCGATCCTCAAAAAACTTAAAAGTAAATTTTAAAAATTTAAGCCAGCGAATTCGCTGGCTTTTTTATCTGCATTTTCAGAATATTTTCTATCGTTAAGCAACTTTTTAATTGCTATAACAAAAAAAATAAACTAAAGTATCGCTAAGCGAAATAGAATTTCTTAAAATGGAAGATTTAAAAAGAGAATC
>NZ_JBICJJ010000013.1:0-55712 GCF_043102985.1 Acinetobacter sp. YQ_14
CGCTTGCAACCCTGTTTTTCATTATTTTCTTTTGCATGTTTCTTTTTTCTACAAAATCATTGTTTTCGTTGTTTTTATCATCTATTTACGTATAAAAAGCAGGCTCTAGGCCTGCTTTTTATTATTTTTATTTCGATTTAGTCGGTGAAAGTCACACGTGCAATCGCTTTTTTGCCTGACTGAATGATTAAAGTTACGTTTTCTTTTACAGAGTAGCTCATATCAACCACATTCCAGTCGACTTTAACAGCGCCACGACCCACAGCGTCTTTTGCAGCGGCAGCATTCGGGTTTAAACCTGCAACTCGAAGAATAGTTGCAATAAACAACTCGCCACCAAACTCAGCACGAGAAATCGTCACTTCTGGTGTATCTTCTGGTACTTCGCCTTCTGTCACACGATTGCCTGCACTCTTATGTGCATTTTCCGCTGCTTCTGCATCATGGAAACGTTCAACCAACTCAAGCGCCAAAATACGTTTGATCTCTTGTGGATTACGACCAGCAGCCATTTCATCAAGTAGAACTTTGATTTCGTCTAATGACTTAAAGCTGAGTAAATCAAAGTAACGTTCAATCAAGCTATCTGGCATCGATAGAATTTTTTGGTACATCGCACCTGGGGTATCAAATACACCAATATAGTTACCCAAAGATTTAGACATTTTATTCACGCCATCTAAACCTTCAAGAATCGGCACAGTAATGCACACTTGTGATTCTTGACCGTAACGACCTTGTAGGGTACGTCCCATCAATAAATTAAAAGTTTGGTCTGTTCCACCTAATTCAACATCGGCTTCAAGCGCAATCGAGTCATAACCTTGAACCAATGGATAAAGGAATTCGTGAATTGCGATTGGTTGATGGTTGCTATAACGCTTTGTAAAGTCATCACGCTCTAACATACGTGAAACAGTTTGTTGGCTTGCCAATTGAATGAGATCAGCAGCAGACTTTTGATTAAACCATTCTGAGTTAAAACGTACTTTGGTTTTATTTGGATCTAAAATTTTAAAAACTTGCTCTTGATACGTTTTTGCATTGGCAATCACCTGCTCTTGTGACAATGGCGGACGCGTTGCACTTTTGCCCGTTGGATCACCGATCATCGCAGTGTAGTCACCAATCAAGAAAGTTACTTCATGACCAAGGTCTTGGAAAGTTTTTAACTTATTGATAAGTACGGTATGTCCTAAGTGTAAATCTGGAGCCGTTGGATCAAAACCTGCTTTCACACGGAGTGGGCGATTCTCTTTTAATTTCTTCAGTAAATCTTCTTCAGAAATAATCTCATGCGTGCCTCGTTGAATGAGAGCAAGCTGTTCTTCGGCGGGCAAGAAATTTGACATCACAAAACCTAAACACATCAGTTATTCAATTTGTGCGATATACTAACATTTTTTCAGCATCTTGCAGGGGAAGTTGTATATGAGCGCAATCTATATTGGTGTAATGACAGGCACGAGCATGGATGGTGTTGATTTTGTTGCAGCTTCATTTGAGCCTCTAATCATTCATGCGACTTTAACGCTTCCATTCGAGCCAGAGTTACGTGATGAGTTAATGGTATTAACATTACCTGATGACAATGAAATTGATCGCATGGGCAAAGCTGATGTGACCTTAGCGCAAATGATTGGTCATGGCATTAACCAACTTATTGAAAATAACAAGCTCGACCGAACTCAAATTAAAGCCATTGGTTCACATGGGCAAACCATTCGCCATCGCCCTGAACATGGTTTCACGCTACAAATCGGCGATCCCAATATTATTACTGAGATTACTCAGATTCCTGTTGTATCAGATTTTCGTCGTCGTGACATGGCGGCAGGCGGTCAAGGTGCTCCATTGGTGCCTGCTTTCCATCAAGCTTTGTTCCAACATGACAGTATCCACCGTGTCATTCTCAATCTCGGTGGAATTGCAAATGTGAGTATGCTACCAGCTAATAATCCTGAAGCCGTTTACGGCTTTGATACTGGTCCAGCTAATATTTTGATGGACGCGTGGTGCCAACGTCATACAGGTCACCCTTATGATGAAAACGGCGACTGGGCCGCGTATGGTCAACCAATTCGTTCATTGCTAGATCGTTTACAAACCCACGAATTCTTTGCAATCGAACCACCCAAAAGTACGGGTCGAGAAGACTTTAATCTTGAATGGCTTGATGATCAAATGATCGACTGGCGCAATGATCTTGATTATGACGAGATCGAAGATACACCCGAAAATGTACAAGCGACATTAATGAAACTCACCACACGTGCGATAAAAAAAGCGATTTATCGTAGTAAAGAATTGATGCCAACGGGTGAAGTTTATGTGTGTGGCGGTGGTGCTTATAACTCGCATTTGCTTGAGCAACTACGTTGGCGTTTACGTAAACATAACTGGTCAGTACAAACTACAGATGTACTCGGTTTAGCACCAACTTGGGTAGAAGCAACAGCGTTTGCGTGGTTGGCAATGCGTTTTGTAGATCAGTTAAGTGGTAATTTGCCAGCCGTAACTGGCGCTGCTGGTGGGCGTATTCTTGGAACGATTACGGCGGTATAAAAGAAATAAAAAAGCTTCTCAAAATAAGAAGCTTTTTTATTGAAGTATCTTTTTAGATCGAGAAAGATGAACCACAACCACAAGTTGTTGTTGCATTGGGGTTTTGCACCACAAAACGAGAACCTTCCAAACCTTCTAAATAATCAACTACAGATCCCACTAGGTATTGATAACTTAGTGAATCAACTAGCATTTTCACATCGCCATTGATGAATTCTGCATCATCTTCGTTAACGCTTTCTGCGAAATTAAAACCATAAGAGAACCCAGAACAACCACCACCTGTTACATATACACGTAACATGAGATCGTTATTCCCTTCACTTTCGCGCAATTGGCGAACTTTTTTAGCCGCATTATCCGACAATTCAAGAGCTTGAGCGTTCATGATAGAGAGTCCTCAGAATTCAGTATGTCTTTAAAAAGAAAAGACCCGATTTAAGTATAACATACTCATTATCGGGTCTGTATTTGAACTTTAAAGTGCGATTAAAGACTTTTTACAAGATTATTTGTAATTCTCTTCTTGCATACCGCATTCAAAATTCTTCGGATTCTCTTTACAACGGAACTGCCATAACAGTTTCATCATGCGTTTATCATAAATTCCTTTTGCTGTCAGGCTGATACGCGCTTCACGCATAAGTTTTTGATAACCAGGTTTATCTGAATCAGGAATTTCCATCCAATATTTCTGCGGAATATCTGCTTTCATTTTACCCAAGATTGTAAATGCACGCGGCAATTGCGACTTCACCCACTCTCTTGATTTTTGTCCAAAACCTTCAGGAAACTTGTCATGACGAATAATTAAATTTCCTGTCACTTGTAGGATAGGATAATTTACAATCGCCCCTTTCGTACCTAAACCTTTATGCAGTTCAAGTGGCTTAAATGCTGCAGCTGGAGCACCAATAATATCAACCTGACCATTATTGAACTTAGCCCCAAAATTCGTAATATCAGAACTTACTGCCTGCGCACCTACTTGTGTTGCCATGATTTTTTGTGCTTCATCATAGTCAAGAACCGCAATTTTTTTACCTGCGGCTTTTGCAACAGTGTTGATATTACGATCATTCACCAAAAGATAAGCATCACCGACTGGAATAACACCTACTACTTCGTATTTACCATTGACCATAGCTTTGGCAAAAGTCGGACTCGCCAAGCCCTGCATAATTTTCACAGCTAACTTAAGATCGGTAATCGCACCAATCGCATCTAAAGAGCCTGTGAACTGGTTAAATTGGCGACCGCGCATCCCTGTAATACTGACACCATCACATTTACCTGCTTTGAAGTCCTCAGCAATTACAGCCTCATTTGTGCCAACACGAAGATCAATATCAGCGCCCCAGTTCTTTGCTGCAAGCTGATAATCTTTCATTAGGGCATACACGTCACCGCTCTTACCCACGAGATCAAATACACAGATTGTTTGTTTGGCCTGAGTACCTGCTGACACAGCAGCAATACCTGTTGCGAGTAATAAAGTTTTAAACCATTGCATCTTATTTTTTCCTTTGCATCTATGCTGATTGTTGTGAATATTCTTAAATTCTGAATGCCACTCAATCCTAGATATGGGTCTCAAATGAATATATGTTCCTATTCAATCGTATTTAATCTTCCTGATTAAAAACATATTTTTAAATCTTCACGATTTCATTTGCTTTTTATGTCTTTATGATTGCTATATTTATTAATAAAGACAATGACTTAAATGACAACATAACAAAAACAAAAAGCCTAGAAAAATCTAGGCTTTAAGTATACTTTTTTGCAATTCTGGATTATTCACCAGGTAAAGCACATTCAAAGTTCGCTTTGTCTACTGAACAACGTGCTTTTTTCAATACAGACATCATACCAGCATCATAAATACCACGCTTAGTGAGATCCATACGACCATCACGTAATAATTTTTGGTACTTTAAAGTGTCTTCAGCAGTTAATTTCATTTTGTATTTCGCTGGGATTTCAGCTTCATAACGTTTGATCATCGAGAAAGCTTTTGGAAGTTGCTTCACAAAGTAGTCACGAGATTTTTGACCAAAACCTGCTGGGAATTTTTCTGGACGAATGACAAGATCCGCAGTCACTTGAAGTACAGGGAAGTTGAACATCGCACCATTTGTACCCAAACCTTTGCTTAACTCTAATGGTTTGTACGCATAAGCTGGAGCACCAACCATATCTACTTGACCATTGTTGAATTTAGCAGCAAAGTTTGAAATATCAGAAAGAACAGCTTGAGCACCTACACGTTGCACCATGATTTTTTGTGCATCGTCATAACCTAATACTGCGAATTTTTTACCAGCTGCTTTTTCAATTGAGTTGATGTTTTTATCACGTACAAAAATATAAGCAGCACCTAATGGTGTGATACCCGCAACTTCGTATTTGTTACCACCAAGATTGGTCGTCATTTTTGCAGCATTACGAGCATCTAGAACAAATGTGATTGCACGTTGTGCGATTTCATTGCTTGGTGCACCACCTAAAGAGTCGATAGAACCCGCAAATTTATTGTATGGACGAGCACGCATTGCTGTCATCGCTACAGCAGCACATTTACCCGCTTTAAAGTTATTGTCCGCAACCTGTTCATCTGTCAGTGCAACAAGGTTCACATCTGCGCCCCAGCCTTTCGCCGCTAAAGCCCAGTCTTGCATCATTTTGTATGATTCACCTGACTTCCCTAATAAGTCGAATACACACACGTCAACAGCTGCTTGAGTTGAAGCAGATACACCTAAGATTGAAGTTGCTGCGATAGCAAGTGCCATTTTTTTCATATTTTTCATCCTTTCACAAACTTTATGTTTGTCTCCTTGTACGAAGCAAATATTAATCATGTTTTATGAAAAAAAATAGAGCTTGTACTCTATTTTTCTTTTAACTTTGTTTAATTTTTGTCCCACCTGATGAATTAAACTTCTTTTTATAAACATATTTGTTATAAAAATTTTTCTTTTAGTTATGACCTTATATGCCATAACTAAAAGGATACTTTTATTCTCCGCTTAACGAACATTCAAAGTTAGTTCGCTCGACTGTACAACGGGCGCGTTTAAGTACGTTCATCATCGTAGAGTCGTATACTCCTTGCTTGGTTAAATTCATACGACCATCACGCAACATCTTTTGATAGCGCTCACGATCTTCATTAGACAGGGTAATCCTCTTGGCATTCATCCCTGCTTCAAGGCGCTGTACTATCGAGAAATTACTTGGTAATTTTTTAATAAACCACTGTCGTGACTGCGCACCAAAATTAGCAGGGAATTTACTTGGACGAATAATCAGATCACCTGTGATATTCACCACAGGGAAATCAAACAATGCGCCATTTGCTAAACCTTTGCTGATCTCTAAAGGTTTATATGCATATGCAGGCGCAGCAATCACATCTACTTTTCCGCTGTTAAACTTTTTCACAAAATCAGAAATATCAGAAGGAACTGCAACTAAATCAATGCTTTCAACAATCGCTTTTTGCGCCTGATCATAATGTAAGTAGGCAAACTTTTTGCCTTTAGCTTTTTCGATCGTATCAATGTTTTTATCACGCACAAAAATATACGCTAGGCCGACCTGAATAATCCCTGCAACCTCAAATTTATCACCATTTACAGTTGCTGTAAGACGATGTCTATTCCGTTTATCAAGTACATAGCTAATTGCTTTTTGTGCAATCGCATTACTGGTTACTGCACCTACAGCATCAACAGACCCTGCAAATTTATTATATTTACGAGCACGCATTGAGGTCATATAGACACCATCACATTTACCCGCATCAAAATCTTTTTCTGCCTTTTCCTCATCTTGATAAGGAATTAACTCGATATCACCCTGCCAAGTTTGTGCAGAGAGTTTCCATTCTTCAATAAGTTTATAAGACTCCCCAGCCTTACCCAATAAATCGAATACGCAAATTTCTTGTTTTGCCTGTACAGGAGTAGCCACGACAAATAGAGTTGCAGCACTCAATGCCCAAAGTCCTTTTTTCATCTTGTTTTCCCTTATTTGCTGTTTTTGCATATTTTTCCATCAGCTAGAGATCAATATAGTCAGCTTTTGATTAAAAGCCCAGCATTTTTCTCTACATACGTCGGGTTTTTTCAGTTTTTAATAATGCTCATCACATTTTTACAAATAGCGAAATGAGCTGACTTTATACGTAATCATTTCAAAGAAATGATTACGTATTCTTAAAAGAGATTTACTCGCCGCCGAGGGAGCACTCAAAACTGGTTCTTTCGACCGTACAACGAGCTCTTTTCAAAACACTCATCATAATCGGATCATAGACCCCTTGTTTGGTGAGACTAATACGGCCATCGCGTAGAATTTGCTGATAACGAACCTCATCTTCTTTAGGGAGCTTCAGTTTATATTTTGCAGGGATTTCATTTTCTAGGCGCTTCACCATCGCAAAGCTTTTCGGAAGTTGCGTTACAAACCACTCCCTTGAACGTATCCCAAAGTTAGTTGGGAATTTTTCAGGGCGAATAATTAAATCTCCCGTGATATTTACAACAGGAAATGAAAACATTGCGCCACCTGAAGCAATCCCTCTTTCAATTTCTAAAGGTTTGTACGCATAAGCTGGTGCGGCAATCACATCAACTTGGTTACTATTAAATTTTTTCACAAAATCTGAAATTTCAGATGGAACTGAAACCATTTCGAGACTATCTACAATCACCTTTTGCGCCACGTCATAATGCAAATAGGCAAATTTTTTCCCTTTGGCTTTTTCAATGGTATTTAGATTTCTATCATGTACAAACACATAGGCCAAACCAAACTGCAAAATACCTGCCACTTCATATTTCTGATTATCCACAGTTGCTAATAAACGGCGCTTATTTCGCTTATCCAGCGCAAAACTAATCGCTTTTTGCGCAACATGATTACTGGTCACGCCACCAATTGCATCAATCGAACCAGCAAAGCGATTATATTTACGTGCCCGCATAGAGGTCATATAAACTGCATCACATCGGCCTGCATCAAAATCATTTTGCGCTTTGGCTTCATCTTGATATGGAATCAAACGAATATCAGCTTGCCAACTTTTAGCCATCACAGCCCATTCTTCAGTGACCTTAAAGGTATCTCCTGCTTTGCCAAGTAAATCGAATACACATACTGTTTGCTTTGCCTGTACTTGATTCATCAACCCCATTGATGCCAAAACAGATAAAACAAATAACCCCTTTTTCATTTCGTTACCCTATAAAAATAAAATGATCAAACACACAAAAAAATTAAAATTATTCGCCCCCAAGGCTGCACTCAAAATTAGTTCGCTCAACAGTACAACGTGCTCGCTTTAAGACACTCATCATCGTTGCATCATAAATTCCACGCTTGGTAAGTCCCATTCGTGCTTCACGTAAAATTTGCTGATAACGGGTTTTATCTTCATTGCTGAGATTTATTTTGTATTTGGCAGGTAAGTCTGCTTCTATTCTTTGAATCACTGCGAAATTACTTTTGAGACGGCTCAAAAACCAAGCTCTTGAGTTTTCGCCAAAATTACTGGAGAACTTGTCTGGACGAATGATGAGATCCATCGTCATATTCACTGCGGGAAAGGTAATGATAGCACCGTCATTACCCAAACCTTTATCAAGCTCTAACGGTTTATAGGCATAAGCTGGCGCTGCCATGATATCGGCCTGACCATTATTAAATTTTTTGGCAATGTCTGAAATATCAGACAGCACCGCTTGACCGCCTAGGCTTTTTACAACGATTTTCTGTGCTTCGTCATAACCTAAAACCGCAAACTTTTTACCTTTAATTTGCTCGATGGTGTTTAACTTTTTATCTTTTACATAAATATAAGCTAAACCTATTTGTGAAATACCTGCGACTTCAAAACTTTGATTGCCAATTTTGCTCGATAAGCGATGACGATTTCGTTTATCCAAAGCAAAACTAATGGCTTTCTGTGCAATCGCATAACTCGGAACAGCACCGATGGCATCAACAGACCCTGCAAATTTATTGTAACTTCGCGCGCGCATTGAAGTCATATACACGCCATCGCATTTGCCTTGTTCAAAATCCTTTTCAGCTTGTGCTTCGTTCTGATAACTCACCAAATCAATATCAGTACGCCAAGTTTTAGCCATTAGCGCCCATTCTTCCATGACTTGATAAGCTTCACCTGATTTCCCCAGAAGATCAAAAACACAAACCCTTGCAGCATTTGTCTGTGTACTCATTCCCAAAAAAAACACTGCCCCCAGTGCAAAAAATCCCTTGTTCATCCTTAAATCCTGTTGCTCTACTTGTAGTCTTGTTACTTATTTTTTCATATAAACTAAATAATAATCTGATTTACACGACAAAAATAGAGTTTTTACTCTATTTTAATTCTTTCCATAAAACTCTGTTTTAAAATTGCCACACTCGATAAAAAGTTGCATTCACAGCTGATCATCTTAAAATGCGGCTATCTATTCGCTATTTTGCACACTCATGATCCAATTAGACCAAGTCTCATTACGCCGTGGCGGCCGTGTTCTTTTCCAAAAAGCATCTATGCAGCTTCATCCAGGCTGGAAAATTGGTTTAACAGGTGTAAATGGAGCAGGTAAATCAACTTTATTTGCAGCCTTACTCGGTGATCTTGTTGCAGATGAAGGTAATCTCACTCGCCCATCGGTGTGGACGGTGGCACATATGGCGCAAGAAATTAAAGCGTTAGAAATGCCTGCATTGGACTTTGTGCTTTCTGGTGACGAGGAATACTGGAGCATTCAAGAACAACTTGCCAATCCAGATCAGTTGAGTAACGATGATTTAGCAAAATTACATGGTCGTTTTGATGAAATTCATGGTTATGCTGCGCCAGCCAAAGCGGCACAGCTAATGGCAGGTTTAGGCTTTTTGGATCATCAATTACGGTTAAATGTTGCGAGTTTCTCTGGTGGTTGGCGTATGCGTTTGAACTTGGCGCGTACGTTGATGAGTCGTTCAGATTTATTACTTCTCGATGAACCGACCAACCACTTGGACTTGGATGCGATCTTGTGGTTAGAAGATTGGTTAAAAGCCTATGAAGGCACATTGGTTTTAATTTCGCATGACCGTGATTTCTTAGATGCAATTACCGATCATATCTTACATATCGAAAATCAAGAATTGACGCTGTACACAGGCAATTATTCAACTTTTGAAACTACACGAAGCGAACGTTTAGCACAACAACAACAGGCTTTTGAAAAGCAGCAAGAGACGCGTGCTCATCTACAAAAATTTATTGATCGTTTTAAAGCAAAGGCAACTAAAGCTCGTCAAGCACAAAGTCGTATCAAACAACTTGAACGTATGCAGCAACTCGCACCTGCACATATTGATACACCCTTTACCTTTAGTTTCCGTGAACCGACAAAAATGAGTTCGCCACTGCTCAGTCTTGATGGGGCAACGATTGGTTACGGCGATAAAATGATTGCTGAGAAAGTCCGCCTGCAAATTACGCCTAACTCACGTATTGGTTTGCTTGGGATGAATGGTGCAGGTAAGTCAACACTCATTAAAACCTTGGTTGGTGATTTACCACTGCTATCAGGTGAACGCAAAGCATCTGAATTACTCAATATTGGTTATTTTGCTCAGCATCAAATGGATGCCTTAGATGCTAATGCAAGTCCAATGTTACAGCTTGCTCGCATTGCGGACAAACAGATCAGTGAAGCATCACTGCGCGCTTTTCTAGGTGGTTTTGGTTTTAGTGGCGAGCGTATGGATACGCCATGTGAAAGTTTCTCTGGTGGCGAACGTGCTCGTCTAGCATTAGCACTGATCGTATGGCAACGTCCAAACGTGCTGATTCTGGATGAACCAACCAACCATTTAGACTTAGATATGCGCCACGCACTCAGCATGGCCTTACAAGATTTTGAAGGTGCTGTGGTCCTTGTTTCACATGAACGCCAGTTAATCGCCAGTGTTTGTGACGATTTACTGTTAGTCCATGCAGGAAAATGTACTGAGTTTGAAGGTGATCTTCAAGACTATGCGAAGTGGTTACGTGAAGCGCGACAGCAACAGATCAACGCTCAAAACGCTTTGCAACAACAAGCTTCGACTACGCAAGCACCAGTTGTCAAAATCGATAAAGAAGCTCAGCGTAAAGAAGCTGCACGTCGTAGAGAAATGACGCGACCTATTCGAAAAAACATCGAAAAAGTTGAAGCTCAAATAGAAAAAGTACAACCTCGTTTAGTGGATATTGAACACGCATTAGCGGATACAACACTGTATGAAGCAAATCGTAAAGATGACCTCATTAAGCTCATGAATGAGCAAACTGAGCTTAAAGCGAAATTAGAGCAGCATGAAGAACAACTATTAGAGCTAATGATGGAACTAGAAGAATTAGAAAGCTCTTTCGAAGCTTAATATGATCTGACCTCATCATGTCATGCGAACATGATGGGGTTTTTCATCATCTATGAAACAGCTGATGTTTAAGATACTAAAAAGTACATTGAATACTTATAAAGTTGTCATGAATTTAGCGACAGACTCAGTTAAGGTAGAAACGATAATTTTCTCGGAAAATTGAGCTTTGGTTTCAGGCTCGATATACTCAGCTCCCATTATTGTAAAGTTATAACTTTCGAGCAAATCCTGAGGGTTAAATTTATTTAATATTTTGGTACTTCAATTTGGTGAGTACTCTATTTTTGGAATCATACAAACTGAATGAATTCTTTAGATTTTATTTTTAATTTTGAACATATCCTCCCTGTCTTGGTTCAAGAATATGGTTTATGGATCTATGCAATTCTTTTTCTGATTATTTTCTCTGAAACAGCTTTTGTATTTATGTTCTTTTTACCTGGTGATAGTCTTTTACTCACCGTTGGCGCATTGTGCGCTGTAATAGAAATTATGCATCTTGGTTATATGATTAGCCTGCTATTTGTCGCCGCGGCTTTAGGTTATATGGTGAACTATCATATTGGTCGTCATTTTGGTGATCGCATCTTCAATATGGATTCACGTTTTATCAAACAAAAGTATCTTCAAAAAACCAATAAATTCTTTTTAACACATGGCGGTAAAACAATCCTTCTTGCGCGCTTTATTCCTTTTGCCCGTTCCTTTGCACCATTGGCAGCAGGTTCTAGCAATATGAATTACACCCGATTCGTCCTTTACAATATTTTAGGTGCTTTTCTGTGGATTAGCGTTTTAGTCGGTGCAGGTTATTTATTTGGACATGCTCTGATTCAAGTCAGTGATTTTGTTGATCCATAAGTTCCACGTGAAACATCTACATTCGATAAAAAAAGAGCTTAAAATCATTGATATCTTAAGCTCTTTTTTATAGATCAAATTCAGCAACGTTTTTTTTGCTTCAATGCATACTCAAATTACTTGAACTGTTGATGATATTCATTGCGAAGCTTGACCAACTTCAAAGCTTCAACTTTAGCATCCTCTAACTGCCCTTTTTCGACCAGTGCAGTCACTGCATCAATTTCAGCAATTAGTTGATCTAAACCACCTTGATAGCTTTTAACCTGATCATTTTCAGGCGTTAAACCTTCCAATTGATGCGGTAAAGATGCTTTGGAAGAAACTGCTGCTTTGCGCATTAAAGCAAGCTGCTTATTCGCCTCAGCCAAGTCATCTGTTTGAGCAAAGGCAGTCATAGTTTTGGCTAAAACATGCATATCTTTCTCAAGTTGATGTGCAGAAACAGCTTGGCTCAGAAATAATGAACCTGAGACCAAAGCACACATCAATATCCGTTTGTTCATGCATTCATCCTTAAACTAAAACAAATCGATTAAGCATCAATATCAGCATTGAGCGCATTTTCTTCAATGAACGCACGACGTGGTTCTACATCATCACCCATTAAGCATGAGAACATACGATCTGCTTCAATCGCATCATCAATAGTCACTTGAAGCATATTACGGTTCTCTGGGTCCATTGTGGTTTCCCAAAGTTGCTCAGCGTTCATCTCACCCAAACCTTTATAGCGTTGGATCATCATGCCACGGCGTGAGTCTTGCAAAATATGCTGCCAAACTTGATGGAAGTTACCGACTTGAATACGGCGCTCGCCTTTCTGTAAATAAGCACCTTCCTCAATTAACTTGAACCAGCTCTTCGAGTTTTTCAACAACCGTGCATATTCAGCAGAATTTAATAGACCAGCATCCAATAAATATGAATGCGGTAAGTTATGTACATACACAGTAACGCGTGGCCAGTAATGCGCTGATTTCTCACCTTGCGCATTTTCACGTTCAAACGCTTCTAAAGTGATTTCAGGACGCAAACTTGGTTGTAATTTTTCAATCGCAGCACGCAATTGCTCAGCCCAAGTTTCAACATATTCATGATCATCATTGTGATCTGCTTTAAATGCCTCTAACTCAAGTAAGCCATCAAGCAAGCTTGCAGGATAACGTTGAGTTAAGCGCTGTAAGCTCTTTTGCGAAACCTGATAGTCTGCAATCACACTCGCAAGTGCTTCACCAGTAATCGCAGGTGCATCAGCACTAATGTGCAATGAAAGTTCATCAATCGCGTTGGAAATCAGGAATGTTTCCAACGCCTCATTATCTTTGATGTACTGCTCATGCTTGCCTTTCTTCAACTTGTACAAAGGTGGTTGCGCGATATAAATATAACCACGTTCAACCAGCTCAGGCATTTGACGGAAGAAGAAGGTCAATAGCAAGGTACGAATATGTGAACCATCGACGTCAGCATCGGTCATGATAATGATTTTGTGATAACGTAATTTGTCTGGGTTGTATTCTTCACGTCCGATACCACAGCCCAAAGCAGTAATCAAAGTACCCACTTCTTGACTGGAAATCATCTTGTCAAAGCGCGCACGCTCAACGTTCAAAATCTTACCTTTCAACGGTAAAATGGCCTGCATTTTACGGTTACGACCTTGTTTCGCACTACCACCAGCAGAGTCACCCTCGACCAGATATAGTTCAGACAATGCTGGATCTTTTTCCTGACAATCAGCCAATTTACCTGGTAAACCTGCAATGTCTAATGCACTCTTACGACGAGTCATTTCACGCGCTTTACGAGCAGCATCACGAGCGCGCGCTGCATCAATAATTTTGCCTGCAATCGATTTTGCAGCTTGAGGGTTTTCAAGCAAATAAGCTGAAAACTCTTTGTTCATAGCCTGTTCAACAGCCGGTTTCACTTCACTCGATACCAATTTCTCTTTGGTCTGTGAAGAGAATTTTGGATCTGGCACTTTGACTGAAATAATTGCAGTTAAACCTTCACGCGCATCATCACCCGTAACTGCCACTTTCTCTTTTTTCAGTAAGCTTTCATTTTCCATGTAGCTGTTTAAGCCTCGGGTCAATGCAGCACGGAAACCTGCAAGGTGTGTACCACCATCTTTTTGTGGAATGTTATTGGTAAAGCAACGGACATTCTCTTGATAACTATCATTCCACTGTAATGCGACTTCGACACCAATGCCGTTGTCTGCATCTGTAGTGAAGTGGAAGATGTCATTCAGATGGGTTTTACCTTCGTTAATGTATTTAACGAACTCAGATAAACCACCTTCATAATCATAGATATGTTCGAGGTTCACGCGTTCATCACGCAGTACGATACGTACACCAGCATTCAAGAAAGAAAGTTCTCTTAAACGACGAGCCAAGATATCAACACTGAAAATCGTTTGGCTAAAGGTCAATTCACTCGGCCAGAAACGAACGGTTGTTCCCGATGTATCAGTTTCACCCACAACTTTTAAAGGATATTGTGGATCACCATGCGCGTATTCTTGCTCATGGATTTGCCCAGCACGATGAATCGTCAAATGCAATTTTTTAGAGAGCGCATTTACAACCGAAACACCTACCCCGTGTAAACCACCCGATACTTTATAGCTGTTGTCATCGAACTTACCACCCGCATGCAGAATGGTCAAAATCACCTCTGCTGCAGATACCCCCTCTTCAGGGTGAATGTCAGTTGGAATCCCACGGCCATTATCTGACACACTGACAGATTCATCTTCATGAATCGTCACAAGGATCTCATCACAGTGTCCAGCTAAAGCTTCATCGATGGCATTATCTACCACCTCAAACACCATATGGTGCAAACCCGTTCCGTCATCGGTGTCACCGATATACATCCCAGGGCGTTTACGAACCGCGTCTAATCCACGTAATACTTTAATACTAGAGGAATCATAAGCCTTTTCATTTGTTTGTTCTGTTTGAGAGACTGATTGAGACTCTGAACTCATGGTTACTCCCTAGTAAATATCTAATCTATCCAAAGATGAGGAAATAAAATTATGGCGCAGCAAGAATGACTTGACCGTGAACAACATGGAATAATTGAAAAGAAATCGACAAATCATGTAAGTGTTTTAATACCGACGCATGGTCTAAGGTTGTCATAAAAACCTGACTTCCTAACTGACTCAGTCGCTCAATTAAACGTTGCTGTGCAGCTAAATCTAACTCTGCTGTCAGATCATCTAATAATACCACAGTTTCCTTATTACTCGCATGCAGCATTGCAATTTGTGACAGTTTTAATGCCATGATTAACAACTTTTTTTGCCCCCGAGATAACACATCATCAGCGTTACCAAAAGGGGTTTTTAAACGCAGATCTGCCCGATGTGGACCATACTCGGTATAACGTCGATCTAGATCTTTTTGATGCTGTTGAATGAGGTCTTGGAGTAATCCTTGCTCAGTGTGAAATCCAGCACTGTACTCCAACTCAATTTCAAGATTTGGCAATAACTGTTGTAAATCCTCTTGGAAAAACTGATTCCATTGCTCCACAATTCCAACACGCTGTGAGTGCAAAATTTCGCCATAGTCACTGAGCATTTTATTCCACGGCTCTAAATCAGCCAGAGTTAAATTACGCCGTGTTTTGAGTAAACTATTTCGTTGCTTTAATGCACGTGAATAATATTGCCATGCAAAATAAAAATCAGGTTCCACGTGGAACATCAACCAGTCTAATAACTGCCGCCGTGGTTTCGCACCATGATCGATAATATCGGTACTTTGCGGATCAATATGCTGAAGAGGCAGTAACTTTGCGAGCTGCCCTTGTGTCGCAATCGTATCGCCATTGACTTTGATGAGCTGCTCACCAGACGCAAGCTTCTGCATTCCGATTCGTTCATTCGCTGATTGCGCAAAAACAATGGCATCTGCGGCATCGTATTGGATGTAATGTTTGGGAATATGGGTGCGAAACGAGCGACCTGTCGCCAATAAATGAATTGACTCTAAAATAGAGGTCTTTCCAGAACCATTTGCACCACAAAAAATATTAAACGGTTGCAACTCATTGAGTGCAACCGCTTTTAGATTCCGTACACGTTCGATATTTAAACGCGTGATTTGCATGATTTAGACTCGAATCATCAATACAAATTAAACTCGCATTGGCATCACAACATAAGTTTGATCTGGATGTGCTGGATCCTGAACCAACACAGATTGATTGGCTTCAGTCATGCTCATTTTCACATCATCACCATCTAAAACACTTAAAACATCAAGGATATATTGTGCATTAAATGACATTTCTAATGGTGCATCTTGATATTGGATCGCTAAATCTTCAACCGCTTCGTCTTGCTCAGGGTTATTTGCGCGGAGTTGTAATGAATCTTGATTAAAGTTTAAGAAAACACCACGTAATTTTTCATTACTTAGAATCGCAACACGTTGCAATGATTGCTTAAAGACATCATGCGCGATAAATACATGCTTATCCCCGCCTTTAGGAATGACACGGCGATAATCTGGGAATTTACCATCGATCAATTTCGTCGTGAAACGAACAACAATATCACCCTGCTCTTTATCACGGCTCGGGGTATTAATCGTGACATTCAACAACTCACGACCAATTAATAAAGTGAGTTGTTCATCTTCAATACTAAGTAAACGTTGTAATTCACCCACCGCTTTACGGGGAACAATCGCTTGAATCGGAGCTGATGCAGTTGATGAAGCCAATACTTCACATAACGCTAAACGATGACCATCTGTCGTCACTGTACGCAGTTGATTTTGATCAATTTCTAACAATGTACCCGTCAAATAAAAACGTACATCCTGAACCGCCATTGCAAACGCTGTTTTTTCAAATAAACGTTTTAATTCACGCTGAGTGACTTGAACTTGTGTACCCTGACTGTTTTCAGTGGTGAGTAATGGATAATCTTCTGCAGGCAATGTACCTAAAACAAAACGGCTATTCCCTGACTTTAAAATACAACGCTGATCTTCTGTGATTTGCAAATCGATCAAGGCCGCAGTAGGCAGAGATTTACAAATTTCAACCAACTTACGTGCAGGTACAGTCGTTTCACCCGCTTCTAAGCAAGCACCTTCTGCTAAGGTCGTACTTGCAACCAATTCAACTTCCAAGTCAGAACCAGTAATGGTCAAAGCTTGTTGCGTAGTTTGAATTTTTACGTTTGAAAGAATGTTCAAAGTATGACGGCGTTCTACAGCCCCCACCACATGTGATAAAACATTGAGTAAACTTTCTTTAGCGATTTTCAAACGCACGATTTTTTCCTCTTACAACGGAAGCTGAATATGAATGTTAGCAGTGTACTATGCTGCACTTAAAAGCAGTTTGCAACTCTGAAAAATAGATTAACTTTGTAACAAGCGAAGTAAATTTTTATAGTCTTCATTAAAAATAGGATCTTCTTCCCGTAAGCTCACCACTTTTTCACAGGCATGCATGACGGTACTATGATCACGACCACCAAATGCCATACCAATTTCAGGGAAACTATCCCCTGTTAATTCACGAGCTAGCCCCATCGCCAATTGACGTGGGCGCGCATAAATACGTGTTCGCTTAGGTCCAGTTAGCTCTTTCAGCGGAATACGGAAATATTCGCTGACCACACGCTGGATATTTTCTACACTGATCGTTCTTGCTCTAATCGCCAAAACATCTTTTAAAGATTCACGCACCACATCTAGATCAATCGCAGTACCTTTAAAACGTGAAATCGCGACCACTTTATTCAAAGCACCTTCAAGTTCACGAACGTTCGCAACCACTTGTTGAGCAATAAATAATGCACAATTTCGAGGTAAATCTACGCCACTATTTTCTGCTTTTTTTAATAAAATTTCGATACGAGTTTCAATATCTGGTGGCTCAACACCAACTGATAATCCCCAAGAGAATCGAGAAACCAGACGCGGATCAAGTTCGGTGAGTTCTTTTGGATAACGGTCTGATGTCAAGATGATTTGCTTAGATTCATCAAGTAAAGCATTGAAAGTATAGAAAAACTCAACAAGACTCGCTTCTTTTCCTGCGAGTAAATGAATATCATCCACCAATAATAAATCTAATGAACGGCAATTTTTCTTAAATTCTTCAACCTTGCCTTTTTGCAATGAGCTCACAAAATCTTGAACAAAACTTTCTGAAGTCATGTACATCACACGCGCATTTGGTTTTGCCTGTAATAAAGCATTACCAACGGCTTGCATTAAGTGCGTTTTACCAAGACCTGTAGGACCGTATAAAAATAAAGGGTTATGCTGAGATGCTCCCAGTTGCGTCAACACCTTGCGACAAGTTTCCGCAGCCATTTGGTTGGAACGACCTTCGACAAACAAAGAAAAAGTAAACAATGGGTTTAACTGTCTTTTCTTTGGAATTTTGCTGACGTTTTGACTTGGTTGGACTAAATCAGGTTCTTTTTTGGCTTTAGTTTGTATTGATGGTGGCGGTGTTGAACTTAGAGCGGCAGTTGTAGTCGCAGGTTGCTCATTAGATGACAAAATCGTTCCTGGGCGAGAATCCACCAAAATTTCGACTTGACGAACGCGACCTTCAGAAAGTTGTTCAGCAAGAATAGAAATTAACTCTAAATGATTGTCTTGAATATAGCGGGTCCAATAAGGGTTAGGTGCATATAAACGCATCACACCATCAACCTCTTCAGCAACCAAAGGACGAATCCACATTGCAAAGACGTTATCAGAGAGCTCTTGTCGCAAGCGAGTTAAGCAGTCTGTCCAAAGCATGTGCATCCCCTATCTATCCATTTTTTAAATTCAAAAAATAAAAACCACGCACCCTCATCTTTCAAAGGGGTCGCCATTCTAACCAAGTTATCCACATCTGTCAGGCAAATTTATAGAACTTTCGCTGAAAAATAAAACATTCGTTAATAAATTTAAATTTAAAAGCACATGTGCATAACTTTTTGCAGAAGCTGTGGATAGTTTTACACTTCAAGTTATCCACAATCCATAAAGTCAATAAAAACACCATTATCCACAAGCTAAACACATGTTTATTTTTAAAAAAAGCCAACTTTCCACAGAATAAATCCACACTAATAAGAATAAATTTAAATTTTAAAATTTGAATTTACTTATAACGATGATTCGAATTGTGGATAACTAAGCATATCGAAATTTAAATTCAAAATCCAAAGAATAAATTTAAACTGAGAAGTATGTTGTTGATAACAATGTTTGTAAGCTGTGAATATAAATGAATTGCGATATAATTTAAATAGATAGCTTGTGTATATTTTTTGTTGCTACTTAAATTATAGAAAATCAGAGAGTTGTAGTTGGTTCAAAACAACACAAACAAAATGTAAAGTTTTTGATTTTTCATTGACAGCGTAAACATTGCACAATAAAATCGCGGACCTTTATAGAAAGATCATTTTGGGAGTTTCGATATGAAACGTACTTTCCAACCATCTGAATTAAAGCGTAAACGCGTTCATGGTTTCCGTGCTCGTATGGCAACTAAAGCTGGTCGTCAAGTTTTAGCTCGTCGTCGTGCGAAAGGTCGTCATAGCTTAACTGTTTAATTACTGTTAAGTAGACCAGACTTGGGTGATGACACTTTACAGTTTTGGCACTGAATCTCGTATTCGTTGTGCTGCAGATTATAAAAGCGTATTTGATGGTGCGCTTTTTAAAGTGCATCAACCCCATTTCCTATTTTTAGCAAAATTAACCGAGCAGCCTAAAAGCCGTTTGGGTATCGTCGTTGCTAAAAAAAAGGTGCGTCGTGCACATGAGCGAAATCGAATAAAACGTCTTGCTCGAGAGAGCTTTCGTTTACATCAAGCGCAATTTAATGCTGATATCGATATTGTAGTGATGCCTAAAGTTGGTATAGAAGCAATCGCAAATAAAGAATTACATCAACAATTAGATTTTGCTTGGCAAAAATTACAACGTTTAGCAAAGAAGCATTCTAAAGTCGTTGTGGCACCCCTCCAAAATTAGAGAATCTCTAATGGTACGTTTACTGCATTGGTTGATCAGATGTTACCAAATCGCAATTAGTCCATTATTGGGTCCTCGTTGTCGCTATATTCCCACTTGCTCACAATATGCAATTGAAGCATTGCAAACACATGGTGCAGTAAAAGGTGTATGGCTATCAACGAAACGCGTCTGTCGTTGTCATCCTTGGGGCGGTTCTGGATATGATCCTGTGCCACCAAAAGCACTTCGTTTTATTTCGTTTCATCAAATAGATTCTCAAAAGCATCACGTTGCTGTACCCTTTCGTGATCGTTTATTCAAGCAAAATCTCTTTAATCATTTGGGATAATAGATATGCAACAATGGGCCAGATTTGCAATTCTTGGAGCCATGTTTGTTACCGCATATTTGCTAATTTTGGCTTGGCAAAAAGATTATGGTCATGCGCAAACAACACCGCAACAACCTGCGGCAGTTGTGACTGCACATGACGTATCTGCAGATTTGCCAAATACACAAAATGCAACAGCGGCTTCAGACTTGCCACAAGCAAATGTGACTACATCGCAAGCCACAGAAACACCTTCTGTGACTCAGCAATTGATTTCGGTAAAAACCGATCTTTATCATCTTTGGATCAATCCGAAAGGTGGTGATATTGTCCGTATTGAATTGTTAAGCCATGACGAAAGTAAAGACAGCGAAAAACCATTCGTTATGCTTGAAAGTGATGCGAAACGTACTTACGTTGCTCAATCAGGTTTAATTGGCTTAAATGGACCAGATAGCAGCCGTAATGGTCGTCCAATGTATGATGTGGAAAAAACATCTTATACCTTGGCTGATGCAAAAAGTGTTGCTGCTCAAGATGGGAAAACCAGTCAAGTTTTAACCGTTCCATTGGTTTTTAAAACACCTGAAGGCGTTGAAGTCATCAAGACGTTTACGTTCACGCAAGGTGATTATCCAATTACGGTAAAACATCAAGTGATTAACCGTAGCCAGCAAAACTGGCAAGGTCAAATGTTTGGTCAGTTGAAACGTGATAATTCGGATGACCCTGGCAAGTCTTCGCAAGGTATTTTCACTTTAGGTACTTACCTGGGTGGGGCATGGGGTACACCTGAAGAACATTATAACAAGTTGAAATTTGCGAATTTTAACGATGAAAAGTTGAATGTTGAAGCCAAAGGTGGTTGGGTTGCTATGGTTCAGCACTATTTCGTCAGTGCGTGGATTCCTGGTGATTTAAAACTTACTCAAGCGAATGGTCAGCCTTATACTGCGAAACTAGAGTCACGTCAGTCTGCTGATGGTATGAATATCATGGGCTTCACTTCTCCAGTGATTAACGTACCTGCGGGTACATCAATGGAAGTGGATGCGAAACTTTATTCTGGTCCAAAAATTCAATCTGAGCTTAAAGATTTAGCTGCTGGTTTAAACCAAACTGTGGATTATGGTTGGTTATGGCCAATTGCGAAACTCTTATTCTTGGGCTTGCAATTCTTCCATAACATCATTGGTAACTGGGGTTGGTCAATTATTTTCTTGACGATCTTGGTGAAAGCGATCTTATGGCCACTTTCTTCGAAAAGTTATCGTTCGATGGCAAAAATGCGTGTGATTGCACCTGAAATGCAGCGCATGAAAGAAGAATTTGGCGAAGACCGTATGCGCTTCTCTCAAGAAATGATGGCGTTATATAAGCGCGAGCAAGTAAATCCACTGTCTGGATGCTTACCGTTATTATTACAAATGCCAATCTTCTTAGCGTTGTACTGGGTATTGATGGAATCTGTAGAACTCCGTCATGCACCTTGGTTAGGCTGGATTCAGGATTTATCTGCGATGGATCCATGGTTTATCTTGCCGTTGATCATGGGTGTGACCATGTTTGTGCAGCAAATGTTAAACCCGCAACCGACTGATCCAGTGCAGGCAAAAGTATTCCGTATCATGCCAATCATGTTTACGGTATTCATGTTGTTCTTCCCTGCTGGTTTAGTGCTTTACTGGATCGTCAACAACAGTATTACCATTTTGCAACAATGGTTTATTAACAAAGGTGTCGAAAAAGACCGTCTCAACAAGGTTGAGTCAGCGTCTTAATCTCGAACTTTTACTGAATAAATCCGCTTAAGATGGTAATCTTAGGCGGATTTTTCTTTGTCTGTATTAAGGGTGCTTGATTACATCATCCTTGCTTTTTCTAGGTGAATTTAACATGCAACATCAAACCACAATTGCTGCGATTGCTACCCCTTTAGGTCGTGGTGGTGTGGGCGTGATTCGTTTGTCTGGGCCAAAAGCTTATGCGATTGCAGCGCAACTGACGCAAAAAAGTCTTCCTGCCGCACGTATAGCTGGTTTTCGTCAGTTCTATGATGCTGATGGTTCCGTCATGGACGAAGGGATTGTGCTCTGTTTTCCGAATCCTCATTCGTTCACGGGTGAAGATGTCGTGGAGTTGCAGGGTCACGGTGGTCCAGTCATCCAGAATGCCTTATTGGCACGTTTACTCGATTTGGGTGCGACTGCTGCAAAAGCGGGTGAGTTTTCCATGCGCGCTTTTGAAAATGGCAAGATGGATTTGGTGCAGGCTGAAGCGATTGCTGACCTGATTGATGCGACCTCACAGGCGGCTGCACGTTCTGCGGTTCGTTCATTACAAGGTGTATTTTCAACCAAAATTAATACGGTTTTAGAAAAACTCATTCATTTACGGTTACATGTCGAGGCAGCGATTGATTTTCCTGAAGAAGAAATTGATTTCCTTGCGGATGGTAAGATCTTAGCGCTATTGGATGATGTACAAGACTCGGTTAAAGCGGTACAGCAATCTGCACGTCAAGGACAGCTGTTACGTGAGGGTTTACAGGTCGTCATTGCGGGTAAGCCAAATGCGGGTAAATCGAGCCTGTTAAATGCACTTGCAGGGCATGAGCGTGCGATTGTGACGGATATTGCGGGAACGACTCGAGATGTGTTGCATGAAAAAATCAGTTTGAATGGTTTACCAATTACTTTAACTGATACCGCTGGTTTACGTGAAACAGGTGATATTGTCGAACAAGAAGGGATTCGTCGTGCCATTAAGGAAATTGAACAGGCGGATTTATTACTACTGGTTTATGATTTAAATCAAGGCGATGAACCGTTACAGCTAGCACGTGAATATTTTGCCGATCATCTTGAGCCGAAGCGTTTACTGTTAATTGGCAATAAATGCGATTTAACGGGTCAGGATGCGACTTTAAGTGATTATCAGGGCTTCCGTCATATCAGTGTGTCTGCTAAACAGGATATGGGTGTTCAGGCGCTTATAGATGCGATAACAGCGCATGCAGGCTTTCAGCCTGAGGAAGACACCTTTATTGCGAGAACGCGTCATTTAGACGCAATGAAGCGTACTCAGCGTTATTTAGCAGAGGCACGTGAGCAACTCGTTGTATTTAACGCGGGTGAGCTGGTCGCTGAATCATTGCGTTTGGCACAAAATGCCTTGGGCGAAATTACAGGTGATTTTAGTGCTGATGATCTATTAGGGAAGATTTTTGGTTCTTTTTGTATTGGTAAATAAATTTAAATAATTTAGAAACTTAACATTATAAGCATTAAAGGAAATTTCTTTTAGTGCTTTTTTATTTAGACTAAAACTGGTTTTTAAATTTATATAATATTTATCATTTAATAATTTTAATTTACTTTTTAATTTTGATTAATATAATTTAAAACAATAATTTGGAAACTAATAAAACTTTATGAATATTAGGTTATATATATTGAATCATTTGATTTTAGGTACATGCTTCTTGATGTTTTCAACATTCACTTATTCTAAAACTGAGATTTATCAATGCCGTGAAAATGGAACCGTAGTCTTTCAATCTAAGCCATGTAAGGGTGTTGGTAAAACAGTGGCAGATAAATTAAAGGAAGAGCAAGAAGCCAAGGATAAAAGACTGGCTGAAATTCAAGAAAAAGAAAAGCGTTTGCAAGAGCGATTAAAGCAACAAGATAAAAAGGAAGTCGGTTTTAAAGAGTTTATTATCAGTTTGAAGAAAAAATTTTCTAGTTATTGGGATGCTTTCAAAAAGAAATTTACAATAGATGCTTAATTTATAACAACAGATTTATTTTATAAAGTATCAAAATAAATCTATCTTTGGGATAGAGTTTAGTAAAAGAGTTAGAAATGATTGCTTATAAAGTGATTTTTGGACCCATTACAAAAACAAGTCGAGAGGATGCAGAATGGATAGTCGAAGATTATATTTCCTCTTTATTTCATAATGGACAGGTATGCGGTGAGAATTTTTTAATCGTACAAGATGGACTACTGTGTTCGTATATTCATTTGCAAGGTATTAATGCAAATCTGAAAGAATATCATTGCAAATATGGCATCGAACGACTGAAACGCGTTATTGAGTTCTTTAGTTGCGAACCATCATGGGAATGTATTGATGATGATGTTCCAGAACAAAATACCCATTGGAAAAATGTTAGTTTCCTTTATCTCTATACTCATATGGATGATTGGTGAATGGTGTGGTTTTAAAATCAAATGAAAATTTATAAAAAAGCGTAGATTTTACGCAAACCTACGCTTTTTTATATTTAAGCTTCTTCTTGCTCTTCAGCTTTTTCTTCTTCTTTCGCCATATTCAGTGCCGTTGCAGCGACAGGTACACCCTCTTGGCGGCTACTTTTCAATTTGATTTGTAAGCGTAATTCATTGACTGAATCTGCATTTCGCAACGCCTCGTCATAGCTAATCGCGCCTTCGTTATAGAGATCAAACAAGGCCTGATCAAACGTTTGCATACCCAATTCACGTGATTTGCTCATAATTTCTTTAAGCACATGGAATTGTCCTTTTAGAATATTATCTGCAATCAATGGCGTATTGAGTAGAATCTCAATTGCTGCACGACGACCTTTACCATCCTCTGTACGAACTAAGCGCTGTGAAATAATGGCTTTCATATTGGATGATAAATCCATCAGCAATTGATTACGGCGCTCTTCAGGGAAGAAGTTAATAATACGATCTAAGGCTTGGTTGGCATTATTTGCGTGTAAAGTCCCTAAACAGAGATGTCCTGTTTCCGCAAAAGCAATCGCATGTTCCATGGTTTCAGTATCGCGGATCTCTCCAATCAGAATGACATCAGGCGCTTGGCGTAAGGTATTTTTCAAAGCGTGATGCCATGAGTGGCAATCAACGCCAACCTCACGATGCGTAATCATCGATTTTTTGTGCTTGTGTACATATTCCACAGGGTCTTCAACGGTGATGATATGACCTGCTGAATTCTCATTGCGATGATCAATCATGGCTGCTAAAGAGGTTGACTTACCTGAGCCAGTACCACCAACGACCAACACTAAACCTCGCTTTTCCATGATCACATTTTTAAGTGATTCTGGTAGTTTTAGTTTTTGAAAGGTTGGAATTTCAGAGGTAATGGTGCGAATGACCATCCCGATTTGAAGTTGTTGTTTGAATACATTGACGCGGAAACGTGAAACATTTGGAACATTAATGGCGAAATTACATTCCCATTCATTTTCAAATTCTAGTCTTTGCTTTTCATTCATTAAACTATAAGCAAACAATTTGGTTTTATCAGCTGTTAGAGCCTGCTGTCCCAAAGGTCGCATTAATCCTTGTAATTTAATACTCGGAGGAAAATCAGCGGTTATAAATAAATCAGAGCCACCATATTCCACAACTTTGGTGAGCATATGGAACATAAAGGTTTTGGCTTCTTCTAATAATTCAGCATTGTACATTGATATACCCAGATTTTTTTAAAGCATTTAGAATTGCAATTAAGTTGGATGAAACTAAAAACACAGATTTAAGAGAACATATCCTTGTTTCTTAAAAATGAAGCAGCGCAATATGACAAAATTGGCGATTACGCTGCTATGAATCTTTGGTTTAGAGAGATGATTTAATTTCGATGAGATTATTCCAAAGATCAACTCTACGATCTACTTGGTTTTAAATTTATAGTAATAATTTCAATGTGATGTGATAAAAATTGTCAGCTTTTTACTTAAAATATGCTTTAACTTGAGAACTCCATCAAATTGATTGAAATGAATAGAACGTTCCACGTGAAACATGGGGCGATTGGTTTGATTTTGGTTGTGACTCCGTAAGCTTTGCAGTCTCAATAAATCAGAGTGATTACAATAGCCGCTGATTTTAAAATTGAGTTTGCGTCATGTTAAAGAAAATTGGGATTTTTTCACTTTTAGGCTGCGTCTCTGCTTTCAGCTTTGCAAATGTGGAAACATTAAAAAGCAATTTGAGTAAACAATATCCCAATATTCAAGTTACCAATATTCAGCCTACTGAAATGTCTGGTTTATATAGTGCCAATCTCGATAATCAGATCATTTATTTAGATGAAAATGCCGAGCATATGTTCATCGGATCAATGGTTCGTCTTAAAGATCAAAAGAATCTCACTAAAGATTTAGTGTTAAAGCAAAATTCGATTGATTGGAAACAACTTCCTCTCAAAGATGCGATCAAAACAGTGAAAGGCAATGGCAAAAGACAATTGGCAATTTTCTCTGACCCTAATTGCCCGTATTGTAAAAAACTAGAGGCAGAGCTAGATAAGCTAAATGATGTCACTATTTACACCTTCATTTATCCATTAAAAACACAGTCAATTGCTGTGTCTAAACAAGTTTGGTGTGAAGCAAATCCTGCATATGCATGGAAGAATCTATTGCAGAAAAATGTTCAGCCCAAAGCCAAAACTTGTGCAAATCCAATTGATCGTAACTTAGAATTAGGTCGTAAATTGGGGGTACAAGGCACACCAACCTTAATTTTTGGCAATGGCTTAAAAATGGTCGGTGGTCGTAGTGCCGAAGAAATCCAAATGATTTGGAAAGAATTAGAATTATAGAAATTCTCCCAATTCATTGATTAACGATGAATTGGGAGTTTTAACCTGAGATTAACTTTTCTTGGTCACAAGATTGTAGATAAATAGAATAATAACAGCACCGATGACTGACGCAATAAAACCAGCCGCTGAATTCTCTGCATATAAACCGAGTAATCGACCGCCGTAGGTGGCAAGTAATGAACCAGCTATCCCTAATAAGGTTGTTACGATGAAGCCTGCTTTATCATCTCCAGGATGTAGAGCACGTGCAATTAAGCCCGCAAAAAAACCAACTACAATTGCCACAATTAGAGACCACATTGTCTTTTCTCCTTGTTTTCACAATGGTATTTGTTGTTATCCTGCTTGATAGAGCTTACTTTTGTCTGTAGTGGATTGCTCACTTATGTCGTATTTTTGTGCAACTTGAGTCAAGTTAAATAAATACTCCAACAAAAAAAGGTGCTTTGCAGCACCTTGATTACAAATGATATCTTAGCAAAAATATAAACCCCAAAAATTTATCTAAAGATTCAATTTGCGAGAGATGTCAAAACATCTTAAAGACCGATCTCACCAATAAATGGCAGATGACGATATTTTTGATCAAAGTCGAGGCCATAGCCAACGATAAAGCGGTCTTCAACTTCAAAACCAAGGAATTTTACATCTAAATCAATTTCACGGCGTGATGGTTTGCTGACCAATGTACATAATTCAATTGAATTTGGATTACGGGTTTGCAGAATTTCCATCACTTTACTTAATGTCCGTCCTGAATCGATAATATCTTCAACGACGAGAACATCTTTACCTCGAATTTGACCATCAAGATCTTTTAAAATTTTAACATCACGTGAAGAAACAGTTGTACCGTTTACATAGCTAGATACAGTCATAAAATCGAGTTCATGTGGTTTTTCAATGGCACGACACAAATCTGCCATGAAAATGACTGAACCACGCAATAAGCCAATCAATACCAGTTCTTTATCACTTTGAGCATAGTGTGCGTTGATTTTATCGCCGAGTTCTTTCACTTTGGCTTGGATCTCTTCACTGGAAATCATTACGCGCATTGCAACAGTCATCGATAGAGTCCTAAAACTTAAAAACAGGAAAAATAAAAAAGGTGTTGACCAGCAACACCTCGAAATCTTGAGTTAATGTGAGAATTCTAAAACAAAATCACACGTCATGCACCTTTTGATGGTGCAGAAAATGTATCATTTTTCGGCGGACGGCTGTCACGTTTCAAAAGAACAGCACAGCCTAAAACCAACAACACCCACCCAAGTCTTTGTTTGGATGTTTGTTTAGTGGGCACTATATGCTTTTTGTCCATAAATATAAGTTGCCTCAATATTACGGTCATCACCCATGGTAAATAGTGCAAATAAGCTATCATCAATCGACTTTGAGCGTGACTGACGCAGTTGTTGCAAAGCTGTTGCTTTGAGGTTGAGCACTACAAAATCAGCTTCTTTACCGACATTAAAGTTCCCTAACTTATCATCTAAGTCTAAGGCTTTCGCGCCACCTAAAGTGGCATGATATAAGGATTCAAAAGCAGAGAGTTTGTCCCCTTGCAGTTGCTGGACTTTATAAGCCTCATTTACCGTTTGTAGGAGACTGAAAGACGTCCCTGCCCCAATATCTGTACCCAAGCCAACTTTAACTTTTTGCTCCCAAGTCTTTTTCAATGGAAATAAGCCACTGCCTAAGAACAAGTTTGAGGTCGGACAGAATGCGATTGCTGAGTCCGTATCATGCATGCACTGCCATTCAGCATCTTCCAAATGAACGCAATGTGCGAAGACCGAACGTTGTCCAGTTAAGCCATAATGGTGATAGACATCAAGATAGCCTTTTTGTTCGGGGAATAAATCTTTCACCCAAGCGATTTCATCTTTATTTTCACTTAAATGGGTGTGCACATAGACATCTGGGAATTGTGCTTTGAGCTGCCCTGCTTTTTCGAGTTGTTCTGGGGTTGAGGTAGGTGCAAAACGAGGTGTAATTGCATACAAGGCACGACCTTGACCATGCCACTTCTCAATCAGTGCTTTAGAGTCGTCGTAAGCGCTTGCTGCGGTGTCACACAGCGCTTCAGGTGCATGACGATCCATCATTACTTTACCTGCGATTAAACGCATTTGGTGCTGTTGTGCAGCTTCAAAAAGGGCATCGACTGATTCTGGATGAACCGTACAGAATACCAGTGCGGTCGTTGTTCCATTTTTGAGTAATTCATTCACAAAGAATTTAGCGATTTCTTGCGCATAAGCTTTGTCTTGAAATTGGATTTCTGTTGGAAAGGTATATGTATTTAACCAACTGAGCAGCTGTTCCCCGTATGCACCGACCATTTCAGTTTGCGGAAAATGGATATGCGTATCAATCATGCCAGGAATGATAAGTTGTTCTGGATAATGCTGAATTTCAACGTTTGTAGGTAGTTCAGACTGAGCATCTTCCCAAGCGCCAAACCAACGAATCTTACCTTGTTCAGTGATCATGATACCATCTTCGAGATAGCGAACTTGATCGGTAATTTCTGCGGCTTGAGAAACAGTGTTTTGAATATCTAAGAAGCGACCACGAATCACCGTGATAGGAGTAGCCAAAGTCATAACAACCTACAATTTTACTTTTTTCGGTTGATTGTACCTGATTTTGCCAAAGTTACTGGATTATTCGCCTATTTTAAGTGCTTAAAACGTGTATAAATGTGAGTCATTATTTGAGTCAATTCATTTTCATTGAATATTGGAATGGATGATTTATCAACACATAAGCAAAAAAGGGCCTTCCATAAAGACCCTTTTTTAAATGCTTTGTGATTATTGCGCTTGACGTTTGTTATGACGTATAGAGAGATAAGCCGTAATACTGAGCACAAGGACAATAAAACCGAGTGAAATCCAAATCGGCATGTGGAACACATCGAGCAATAACATTTTCGCACCGATGAACAATAAGATAATCCCCAAGCCATACGGTAAATAATGCATCTTGGTTGCTGCACTTGCGAGTAAGAAGAACATTGCACGTAGACCCAAGATCGCCATTAAGTTTGCGGTTAAAACAATGAACGGATCACTGGTAACAGCAAAAATCGCGGGAATAGAGTCAACAGCAAAAATTACATCTGAAGCTTCAACAAGGATTAACACCAAGAATAAAGGCGTTGCCCAAAGCACACCATTTTGGCGAATGAAGAATTTATTGCCTTCTAGTTTTGGCGTAATACGCATATGTTTGCGTAGCCATTTCAGCAATTTAATATCTTCGATATTGGTTTCTTCATCTTGTCCTTTGAGGAACTTAAAGCCTGTATAGACCAAGAACGCGCCGAAGATATACAGCACCAAAGAAAACTCTTGAACAAACCAAGCGCCGATAAAGATAAAGATAGTTCTTAGAATGATTGCCCCAAGTACGCCGTAAAGTAAAATTTTACGTTGTAGCGCGGGTGGAATCGCAAATGCAGCGAAAATCATCAGCCACACGAAGACGTTATCAATCGCAAGTGATTTTTCGAGTAGATAGCCTGCGAAGTATTCCATGGTTTTTTGGTTCGCTATGGTTGCACCCAGCGTTTGCTGAAGATAGAACCACAAACCACCGCCAAAGAGCATGGCAACCGTGACCCAAGCAATACTCCAATACGCCGCCTGCTTAATTGGAACATCTTGGTTTTGCTTTTGTTTAAAGCCTAAAAAGTCGATCAATAGCATGACAATGACAATGCCAAAGAACGCAACATACAGCCATAAATTGCCGATAGTTTCCATCACAACTCCCTATCTGGCAAATGGACATAAAAAAACCTTGACCAGTTGCCAGATGAATTAATACATCTGTTTCAACATGATCAAGGTCTTGCCTACATCACAAATGATTGTGATGCTCAGAGTCCGACTTTTTGCAAAGTGTAATGACGAAGCTCTGACACCTAAGTATTTGATCTCTTAGGTTTGGAGGAGGCTACTCCCCTTGTCAACAAATTTTGTATGGATGGTGACATCCAAATATGTGCGTAGAATTACACAAATAATCTATTTAAGCAAATGCTCAACGCATAAATTTTAAACTTGATTTTTGTATGATCGAAGCAATAGGTAAAACAGCCCAGATCGATTAAGTTATACCTGAAGAGCTTTATTTTGTTTTGAGAAATAAGAAATGAGTGTTGAAAAAATACTAAATAAACCCCTGAAATTGTTTGCCCCTCGTGACCCTGAAGAAGCACATCGTGCTGCTACCCCGTTAGAGCTTTTATTTGACCTTATTTTTGTTGTTGCCATTGCGACTGCTGGGCAGCAACTACATCATGCCATGATTGAAGGGCACTTATGGCATGCTCTGCCGACCTATTGTATGGTGTTTTTTGCTCTGTGGTGGGCATGGATGAATTTTACGTGGTTTGCTTCCGCGTATGACAATGATGACACGCTTTATCGTTGTCTTACTTTTGTGCAAATCGCGGGGTCATTAGTGATGGCAGCTGGGATTCCAGCCGTTTTTCAACAACACAATTTCGATGTGATTATCATTGGTTATGTGATTATGCGATTGGCTTTAGTCACTCAATGGATACGTGTGGCAAAGCATGATCCCGAGCGCAAAGTGACTGCTTATCGTTATGCAATTGGTATTGTATTGGTTCAGTTAGGCTGGCTGGTTGGTAATTTTAGCCCCATTCACATGACTACGTGGTTATTTCTCATTCTGGTCTTTTTTGAATTAGCCGTTCCTTTTTATGCTGAAAAGCATGCTGCTACACCATGGCATCCACATCATATTGTTGAACGTTATGGGCTACTGACCATTATTGTATTAGGCGAATCCATCATTGGCAGTTTTGCCGCTACACAGGAAGCCTTTTCGAATCGTGTGATCAATTACCAAGAAGTATTTTTAATTATTGGCGGTTTATTGATGATGTTTGCGATGTGGTGGGTCTATTTTGATCGTAGTCATCATCACCATCAACGCCGTGGTGTGCAGCCGTTTTTATGGGGCTATGGCCACTTTTTTATCTTTATCAGTATTGCTGTACTAGGTGCTGCTTTAGCTGCCGCGGTTGATGTTTCAACACAACATGCACATATTTCAAGCCAAATGATGGGATTAATTATTGCGACCAGTTTGGCGGTATACAGCACTTATATTTGGCTGTTTTATGAGGCGTTTTATTTATCAGGATGGAGGCGTTGGGTTTATCCAATTACTGTATTGATCCTGTTTTCGATTCCTTTTTTATTTACAGATATTGGCTACATCGTTTTTGCAATGGCAGTTATTTATATTCTTCGGCTGATGATTTCTAAAGTGTATTTAATGAATTGTGATGATGAGCTAAGCATTACAACGCATTAAAGTTCTTCTTCATTCGAACTAAAACCAAGTTTAGCGTTTTAATGCGCTAAATTGGTTGGCTCAAAAATTTTCAAAATTTCGTTTCGAAGAAACTGATGGCGAGGATTGTCCCGAACTGTGTCATGCCAATACATGCCCATCTTAATTTTAGGTAATTCGATGGGTAGCGGATGAATATTTAAATTTTCTGCATAATGCAGATGTTTAAGGATACTTTGTGGAATGGTTAGAATTGCATCGGGGTATTGAGCAAGCACTTGTAGCGCAGTGGAATAATGCTGACAACGCAAGAAAATTTGCCGCGACAGTTGCTGACGATTGAGATAAATATCTTCAAGCAATAAGCCTGTGCGCCTTGATGATACACCGATATGTGGTGCGGAGAGATAGTGTGATAAATCCATCTGCATTTGCTGTGTACACACCACAAAATGATCATCAATTAAGTTTTCAAACTGTAAATTGGCTTGATACGGTTGCACCAGATCAATCACAAAATCAATTTGTTGAGCTGATAAATCAGCCAGCATATTTTTACGATCCAACTTAGAACTCAGAAACTGAATATCAAGATTGAGTTGGGTGAAATGACGAACCAATTGCGGAAAAATAATCGGTTCAATTTCATCATGTATGGCAATTTTAATGCTTTGCAGCATGCTTGGTACAAAGTCTTGCTGAGGAATTGCAATATTCTGAATCGTGAGCAGCGCATTTTGAATCGGTTGATAAATTTGCTCAGCATACGGCGTTGGCAGCATTTTTTGTCCACTGCGAACAAACAGTTCATCTTGTAGTTGTGTACGTAATCGCTGTAATGCATGGCTAACCGCAGATTGGCTGATACAGAGTAGTTGCGCCGCTTTGGAAATGCTTTTTTGTTCAAAAATCGCGATGAAAAGCGGGTATAAATTAATATCAATACGATGGAAATGTCCCACTTCTAATGGGTTTTTATTATGAATCTGATTCATAGTTTTGAATAAAATAAAATCATTTCATTCATAATAAATATTCGCTTATGGTGATGTAAAGCAGCGAAGTGTTTTTCGCCAAATTTTTCATTTAGGGAGATGATGATGTTTGCATTATCTGAACGTGCACAGGATTTTATTGCTCGCGCACAGGCATTTATCCAACAAGAAATAGAACCAATAGAAAAAGCATTTTGGGATGAAACACATCGTTTAAATGTCGATGGTGATTGGACCAAATGGCAATGGCCAGCTCAACTTGAACAACTCAAAGCGAAAGCCAAAGCAGCTGGCTTATGGAATATGTTTTTGCCTGATGCAGAACTCGGCGTAGGTTTATCTGTGCAGGAATACGCACATATTGCCGAACTCACAGGACGTAGTTTACTTGCGCCGACCGTTTTTAACTGTAATGCACCCGATAGCGGCAATATGGAAGTGTTATGGCGCTATGGTAGTGAAGCGCAGAAACAACAATGGTTGCATCCGCTATTGAATGCTGAAATTCGTTCAGTGTTCTGTATGACTGAACCTGCGGTTGCATCGAGTGATGCCACCAATATGCAAGCAACGGCTGTGATTGATGGTGATGAAATCGTCCTGAATGGTCGTAAATGGTGGTCGTCAGGTTTAGGTGATCCAAATGCCAAAGTGATTATTTTCATGGCCTATACGCCAGATCCAAGCAAAGATCGTCATCATCAACATTCAATGGTACTCGTACCCATTGATACACAAGGTGTCAGCATTGAGCGAATGCTTCCAGTTTTTGGGGATTACGATGCGCCACATGGACATGGGCAAGTCAATTTTGACAATGTACGTGTGCCTGTCAGTAACTTTATCGGCGGTGCAGGACAAGGTTTTGAGATTGCCCAAGGGCGTTTAGGACCTGGACGTATTCATCACTGTATGCGTTGTATAGGCGCAGCAGAAAAAGCGCTAGAGTTGATGATTGATCGAGGCATGTCACGTAAAGCCTTTGGGAAAGAAATTCTTAAACTCGGGGGTAACTTGGAACGTGTCGCTGAAGCACGCGTGCAAATCGACCAAGCTCGGTTATTGACCCTGTATGCAGCTTATAAAATGGATACTTTGGGCAATATGGCGGCGTTAACCGAGATTTCAGCGATCAAAGTGGTTGCGCCAACTGTGTTGCAAAATGTCGTCGATATGGCGATTCAGATTCACGGTGGTGAGGGTGTGTCACGAGATACTCCACTGACTGCATTCTTTAATCAAGCACGCAGTTTACGTTTAGCTGATGGACCTGACGAAGTGCATAAAGGCATGATTGCTAAATTAGAGTTAAAAAAACGTGGTTATGGTCGCGGATAAGGATATAAGCAAATGACAGTAATTGATGTGGGTGGACAAGTTCGTCACGGTGAAGAACTGGATATTTCTGCGGTTGAAACATGGTTGAAAGATCAGGGTGTCATCTTGCAAGGTCAAGCACAGGTAACCCAATATTCAGGTGGTGCATCGAATTGGACTTATCTTCTTGAATATGACAATGTCGATTTGATTTTGCGTCGTCCTCCTAAGGGAACCAAAGCCAAATCAGCACATGACATGGCACGTGAATATAACGTGCAGAAACATCTTGCACCGTTCTACCCTGTCCTGCCTGAAATGGTAGCATTGTGCCAAGACGAACATGTCATTGGCTGTGATTTCTATGTGATGAAGCGAATTGCAGGCATTATTCCGCGTGCCAATTTACCTAAAGAATTACAGCTGGATGAGCCACAGGTGCAGCAGCTTTGTCTCAATGTTTTGGATAAATTGATTGAATTGCATCAAGTGCCTTATCAAGGTACAGAACTGGAAAAACTTGGCAAAGGCGAAGGTTATTGCCGCCGTCAGGTTGAAGGCTGGGATACACGTTATCAAAAAGCATTAACGCCGAATGTGCCTGATTTTGCTTTTGTACGTCAGTGGCTACAAGAGTACATCCCTACTGACTCTAAAACTTGTGTGATTCATAATGATTGGCGCTTTGATAATGTTATTTTAGATCCACAGCAGCCAATGAAAGTGATTGGTGTATTGGATTGGGAAATGGCAACGTTGGGTGATCCCTTAATGGATTTGGGCAGTGCCCTCGCCTACTGGATTCAAGATGACGATGACGCACTGATGAAATCCAGCCGCCGTCAACCGACCAATCTAAAAGGCATGCTGACACGTCAGCAAGTGGTGGATTATTATCTGGAAAAAACAGGCTTACAGCCGACGAACTGGGCATTTTATGAAGTGTTTGGTTTATTCCGTTTAGCCGTGATTGCTCAGCAAATTTATTATCGTTATTACCATCAGCAAACAGATAATCCAGCTTTTAAAGACTTTTGGATTATGATCCACGCTTTACATATTCGAGCATTAAAGCTCATTGCAGAAAATAATGTAGAAACACAGCAGTTGATCCCTGAATATGCAGCAAAATTACAGGATATTTTAAAACGATGAGCACGATTTATTTAGTGCGACATGGGCAAGCCTCGTTTGGAGCTGCAAGCTATGATCAACTATCTGCCAAAGGTGAGCAGCAAGCACAGGTGGTGGGTGATTTCTTTCAATCAACACTAAAACATACTCCGCTTGTGATTGCTGGGTCAATGCAGCGTCATCAACAAACCGCGCAGTTGGCTCTGGCTCAGAGTTTTCAAGACGTTGTGGTGCAAACAGAGTCTGCTTGGAATGAGTTTGATCATCAGCATGTGTTTGCTCAGTATGAACCGCGTTTTAATCAACCTGAATTATTGAAGCAAGATGTTGCTCAAGTTGCCAATCCACGTGTGTATCTGGCTAAAATTTTTGATGGTGCGATTGACCGCTGGATCAGCGAGCAATATGACCATGAATATCATGAAACATGGTTAGCCTTTCAGACCCGTGTAGAAATGGCTTTGCAAAACCTTTGTGCCAATATTGATGTAACAGGACACAAACAAGCCGTAGTATTTAGCTCAGGTGGAGTCATTTCTGTGGCTGTGGGCAAGGTCTTGGGATTGAATGCGAAACAGATTTTTGCATTGAATTGGTCGATTGCCAACGCCAGCGTCACAACACTGCGTTGGGTAGATGGTCGTTTGCAATTACTCAGCTTTAATGAGCATCATTATTTAAAAGCACGTGATGCTGAACTTTTAACATGGATTTAAATAAAAATAGGTGGCCGGCATGGCAAAGACAATTTTAATTACAGGTGCAAGTTCAGGTTTAGGTGCAGGTATGGCAAGAGAGTTTGCTGCCAAAGGCTACAATCTGGCGTTGTGTGCACGACGTTTGGAACGTTTAGAAGCATTACAACAAGAGCTGCAAAGTCAGTTTTCTATTCAGGTCAAGATTAAGACGCTTGATGTGACTCATTACGATGATGTTTTTACGGTTTTTAAAGCTTTTCAGCAAGAATTTGGCAGTGTTGATCGCATTATTGTCAATGCGGGTGTAGGTGATGGTCGCCGTATTGGTAAAGGTCATTTTGACGTGAATCGTGCTACAGCGGAAACCAATTTTATTTCAGCACTGGCACAATGCGAAGCAGCGATTGAAATCTTTAGAGCACAAAATAAGGGGCATTTGGTGGTGATTTCTTCGATGAGTGCGATGCGTGGTTTACCCAATCATTTGTCGACTTATGCTGCGAGTAAAGCAGCTGTCGCGCATTTGGCAGAAGGGATTCGTGCCGAGTTGTTGCATACACCAATCAAAGTCTCAACGATTTTCCCTGGTTATATTCGAACTGAATTGAATGAAGGTGCGAAGAAGTTACCGTTTGAAGTGGATGAGAAGACAGGAAGCAAGGCTTTGGTGAAAGCCATTGAGAAGGAACCAGTGAAGGCGTATGTGCCGCAGTGGCCGTGGTTGCCAATGGGTATAGCAATGAAGATTTTGCCGTTAAAATTGGTGAATAAACTGAGTTGATTGCCATTAAAATGAATCGGAGATATCTCTATTTGGCAAGTTTTCACAGCCTCATATAGGCTGAATAGTCGAGTTGTTTGGGTATAGGCGTTTCCTTACTTTTCAAAGATGAAAAGTAACAAAAATCTTTTGTTGGACTGATGGTATATCCCTATACCACAGTCCAACGGGCGGCATCCATGCCGCCTGTCACGATAGTGAATACCGTTCTAAAATTATGAAAAGCTCGATTAAGATAAAGCCGTAATCAACTTTTGGTGTAAACCACCAAAACCACCATTGGACATGATCACCACAGCGTCACCCTCACCTGCTTCATTGACTACACGAGCAATAATGTCATCCAGTGAGCGGCTGACTTCAGCTTTGTTTGATGATGCAGAGATGACAGGTTGTAAATCCCAATCCAAGCCTTCAGGTTGATACCAAATCACTTCATCTGCTAAACGCGCAGAGTGCGCCAAACCATCTTTATGACTGCCCATACGCATGGTGTTTGAACGAGGCTCGATAATCGCCCATAGCTTACGTTCGCCTAGACGTTTACGTGCGCCGTCTAAAGTCGTTTCAATGGCAGTTGGATGATGGGCAAAATCATCATAGACTTCGATACCACGAACCGTTCCCAAAAGCTCCATGCGACGCTTCACACCACCAAAGTTAGATAAGGCTTCGCAAGCTTGCTCAAGGCTAACACCGACATGCTGAGCCGCTGCAATCGTTGCCAATGCATTAGCAACACTATGCTGTCCTGTCATATTCCATTGTACTTCGCCAACCACGTTGCCATGTTCAAGCACGTTAAAGTGGCTACCATCGGCACTGATCAGTTCAGCAGATAAAGCCGCTTGATCATTCGGCTCAAGGCTAGTACGAACTACAGGCGTCCAACAGCCCTGCTCCAGTACTTCATCAATATTAGTTTCAGTGATTGGTGCAATAATACGACCTTCACTTGGAATGGTACGCACGAGGTGATGGAATTGTTTTTGAATCGCAGCAAGGTCATCGAAAATGTCAGCGTGGTCAAATTCAAGGTTATTTAAAATCGCAGTTTTAGGGTGATAGTGAACGAACTTCGAACGTTTATCGAAGAATGCAGAATCATATTCATCTGCTTCTACACAGAAGTATTTTCCACCACCTAAACGTGCGCTTTCGCTAAAACCAAGCGGTACGCCACCAATCAAAAATCCAGGATTTAAACCTGCTTGATCCAGCACCCAAGCTAACATTGTGGTCGTTGTGGTTTTACCATGAGTACCAGCAACACCGAGTACATGTTTGCCTTGTAAAACATGGTCAGCCAAGAACTGCGGGCCTGAAATATAAGGTAGACCTTCATTAAGCATGTATTCAACGGCATCAATACCACGTTTCATGGCATTACCGACAATCACGAGATCAGGATGGGGTTGTAAATGGCTACGATCGTAGCCCTGCATTAGTTCAATACCTGCATTTTCGAGTTGGGTAGACATTGGCGGATAAACATTGGCATCTGAACCTGTGACTTTATGTCCTAAATCTCGTGCTAATAGAGCCAGAGACCCCATAAATGTGCCACAAATACCCAAAATATGCAGATGCATAACTCGCCTACTCCACTGCTTTTGATACAGCACAACTTGGTGTCTGTATTTGTCATTATCAATAAAAATCAATCGCAACGATAGCAAGGCTTGCAGTGAAAAGATAGTCAAAATTCGTTGTTGTTGTTTAGGAATCAGATTGCGAATAAATGATAAAATATAAGGTCTGTTGGATGATCTTCCCATACCCTGCAAGGCACATTTTAAAGCCTGAATTTTTCTAAAAGGATAAGACTTTGAGCCCGACTCTTATAGCGCTATGTTTCCTTATCATTTCCAATTGTTTTATGACTTTAGCGTGGTACGGGCATTTAAAATTTTTGCATCATGCGCCCCTTTGGCAAGCCATTTTATTTGGATGGTGTATTGCCCTACTTGAATATAGTTTTATGATTCCAGCAACCAAACTGCTCAATGCAAATGGCTGGAGTTTGGGTGAGATGAAAATTACCCAAGAAGTGGTAACGCTGATTGTATTCGTCCCCTTTATGATTTTTCTATTCAAACAACCATTCAAGCTAGACTACGTCTGGGCGATGTTATGTCTATTGGGCTGTGTCTACTTTGTTTTCCGCAATCAAAGCTAATTTGATTCGAAATCATTCGCAGCGTTCTTTTGTTGGGGATGATTGAAAAAAACGCTATAATATTTGCCAATTTCTTCCTTCGTGCTTGGCGCAAGTCGAGATACTTCTCTATTTTTATCATGTTTTGGAAAAGCCAATGAATGCGGTCGCAACAGATAGCCAACCTTTAGTCGGGATTATCATGGGTTCTCAATCAGATTGGGCAACTCTCGAACATACTGCAAATATGCTCAAACAATTGGGTGTACCTTTCGAAGCTGAAGTGGTTTCTGCGCACCGTACACCAGATCGTTTGTTTGAATATGCTGAAACAGCACGTGACCGTGGTATTCAAGTGATTATTGCGGGTGCTGGCGGTGCAGCGCATTTACCGGGTATGTGTGCAGCTAAAACTGACTTACCTGTACTTGGTGTTCCTGTTAAATCTTCGATTTTAAATGGCGTTGATTCATTGCTTTCAATCGTACAGATGCCTGCTGGTATTGCAGTAGGAACATTAGCGATTGGCCAAGCAGGTGCGACCAATGCTGCGATTATGGCAGCGCAAATCTTAGGTTTAACGCGTCCTGAAATTGCTAAAAATGTTGCTGACTTCCGTACTGCTCAAACCGAAAAAGTGTCAGGCAATAACATTCCTGGTCAAGTTTAACGGAGCTGATCATGAATAAAACCATTGGCATTTTTGGTGGCGGTCAGCTTGGACGCATGATGGCGCAAGCAGCGTTACCGCTTAATATTCAATGCAGCTTTTTTGAAGCAGAAACAGACTGCCCAGCAGCGATTCTAGGTCCAGTTTTTTCAAGCAAAACTGAGCAAGGTTTACAGGACTTTATTGCGAGTGCAGATGTTTTCAGCCTTGAGTTTGAAAATACCCCTGTGGCTGATGTAGATGTTTTGACACAAACCAAGACACTGCACCCTCCTCGCCTTGCTTTGGCAACTGCCCAGAATCGTTTGGCTGAAAAATCCTTATTTGATGAATTGAATATTCCTGTTGCGCCGTATCGTGCTGTGGATAGCTTAGACAGCTTAAAACAAGCGGTGGCTGATCTAGGTTTACCAATCGTGTTGAAAACGGTGACAGGTGGTTACGATGGCAAGGGTCAATTTGTTCTTCGTTCAGAAGATCAGATTGATACAGCGTGGGCTGAACTTGGTCCGGCGAAAAGCTTGATCGCTGAAAGTTTTGTGAAATTCAGTCGTGAAGTTTCGATTATTGCAGTTCGTGGTCAAGATGGCGATGTCAAAACTTGGGCACTCGCTGAAAACCACCACCATAATGGTATCTTGTCACACTCGATTGTACCTGCGCCAAATAGCACAGATCTGCAACCTGTTGCGCAAGATTATATTACCCGTTTGTTGAACCACTTAAATTATGTCGGTGTTCTTACACTCGAGTTATTTGTGACTGAGCAAGGTTTATATGCCAATGAAATGGCATGTCGTGTACACAACTCAGGTCATTGGTCGATCGAAGGTGCAATTTGTTCGCAATTTGAAAATCATATCCGCGCTGTGGCGGGTTTACCTTTGGGTTCAACCGATGTGGTTCGCCCAACGGTGATGATCAATATTATTGGTCAACATCCAAAATCTGAAGATGTATTGGCGCTGCAAGGTGCACATTTACATCTCTATAATAAGTCAGAGCGTACTGGTCGTAAGTTAGGTCATATTACCTTGATGCCGAATAATTCGGATGATTTAATAGGCCTATGCCGTCAATTAGCACAGATTTTACCTGTACCTTTAGCATTGACGGCTGATATGAATCTCTAAACTTATCCACAATGCCGTAAAAAAAGCGATCTTCGGATCGCTTTTTTATTGTCTATCCATTTTTAAATTTAAAAAGTATGGAGAATCGAGCTTGTGGATAACTTTTATTTGTCATTTTGAATTTAAAGTATGACCCTGAATTTGAATTCAAATGAGTTGGGCTACGAGTTTGCGTTTTTAAATTCAAAAATAGAGGGTGTTTTTAAATTTAAAAGCATAGTTAAATCTGTGTTTTGAATTTAAACTTTCATCTGTGGGTAACTCCTTAACTAATCTTAGTATTTTGAAATATAAGGAATTAAAAAAACAATCTATTGTTTTTCATGTTTTGGCTAAATTGAAATGAATTTAAAAGAGGTTGATTTTTTGAATTCAAAAGCATGAGTGTTATGAGCTTGGCCTTTGAATTTAAAGTGCGAGTGGTGGTTGAGTGTTGTTTTGAATTTAAAAAAGTGATGTGTTTTATTTTGAATTTAAAAATTAGATCGAATTATGAATTTAAAAGTTGTGTTTTAAATTTAAAAGACAAGAAATGAATTCAAATTTACGTTTCCAAACTATACATCTGGGAGTGGCATGTTATGGTGAGGGAGAAATTTAAATTTAAAAATTCTGGTTTTAGACATGAAACAACATTTTTCTTTTTTTCTAGGCACTGCCTTATTTGCTTTTTTCAACCAAGCTCATGCAGAGCTTGTTATTAATGGTGCAACGGTGTCAGCGCCGACAACAACAGCACTATCTAACAGTACTTATTCACCAAACTCAAATTTCCAAGCATGTATTGCCAATTTGCGTTCCCAAGCCATTTCATCTGGCGTATCGGGTGCGACTTATGATCGTTACACGCAAAATTTAACGCCTGATTATTCCGTCATTGATAAATTAAATTATCAGCCTGAGTTTTCTACGGCGATCTGGGACTATTTATCGGGTCTGGTTGATAACGAGCGTGTTCAAGCTGGACAGCAAAAACTTGCACAACACCGTGATGTGCTTCGACGTGTAGAGCAGACCTATGGTGTGCCTGCTGAAACGGTTGTGGCCGTTTGGGGTGTGGAAAGTAACTATGGTGATATTTCTGGTAAATATCCTTTATTACAAGCACTAGGTACTTTGAGTTGTGAAGGTCGCCGTCAAAGTTATTTCCGTGGTGAATTTTTTGCGACGATGCGTATTTTACAACGTGGTGATTTAACACAAGATCAATTATATGGTTCGTGGGCGGGTGCATTTGGGCATACCCAATTTATGCCATCAACTTATGAGCGTTTAGCGGTTGATTTTGATGGTGACGGTCGCCGTGATCTGGTTTCAAGTACCACAGATGCATTGGCATCGACAGCGAATTTTTTAAAACGAGCAGGGTGGCAAACGGGAATGCCTTGGGGCTTCGAGGTAAAAATTCCACAAGGGATGTCGATTTCAGGCGAAAGTCGTCGTAATAAAAAATCATTAAATCATTGGATTGCACAAGGGGTAACGCGCGCAGATGGCACCGCTTTAATTCAAGGAAATTTATCTGGCAGTACACCAGCGGGATTGATTGCGCCAGCAGGAGCAAGCGGGCCAGTTTTCTTGGTATTTAAAAATTTTGATGCGATTTACAGCTATAATGCAGCAGAAAGTTATGGTTTAGCGATTGCACATTTATCAGATCGTTTGAAAGGTGGAACACCATTTTTAACAGCTTGGCCAACCGATGATGCAGGGACTTCTCGTGCGGAACGTCGTGAAATTCAACAGTTTTTAATTAAACGTGGCTACGATATTGGTGCTGTAGATGGATTGATTGGTGATAAAAGTCGTCAAGCGATTCGCCAAGAACAAACTCGTTTAGGATTAAATCCAACAGGGCGTGCAGGACAACAAATCTTGCAAGCTTTCCGCCAAGAACAGGCAAAAGAAATGATGCAATAAATCTAAGAGATGATAAAAAGGTCTGCATAAGCAGACCTTTTTATTTTAAGGTGCAGCGTCGAGTTTAACTGCTTCTAAAATATCAAAAATGACGGCAGTCACATCTTGGCTTAGATCGCGATCATTAAAGATTTCATAAGCTGAAATAGTGACATCAGTATCGCTTGGGAGTTGTTTTTGTTCTTCTTCAATCAAGTGTTCAATCGGTAATAAAGTTTGTTTTACTTCTAAATGTAGAATTTCATCATAACCAACATTTTCATCCTCGAGTTCAACCTCTTGCTCATTAAAATAAGGAATTAAAATAGAATGGAGATATGGACTAATGTCTTGAATGTCCATGATTTCAACATCACGAGTTTGCTCAATCGTACTGATATGGTCGCTCACTTCGATGAGAATATGATAGTAACTCATGTTGTTCTCCATTAAGACTAAGATGATGTTTTATCAACACAATAACATGAAAAAAACAAAATAAGCGACCCATTCTTGTTACCTAAGTTTAAAAACATCATCTCTATAATTTAGTTGATTTATCTACTAAATTTAGTCAGCAAAGCCTAACAGTTTTAAATCGGTATTGGTCAGCTGAAAGTCTTTAGCATCCTGTTCTTTAATTCTTGGATACATTAAAGATTTTGGGTCTTGAGTATGTTTCAGACCTAAAGCATGACCAAACTCGTGAGCTAAAGTGAGGCGTAGATCATCCAGTGATGAAAACTCATAAATAAAAATCTGCTTACCATCAAACTGTCCTTTATGAAGTACTTGTGGCTTAAATGTCTGATTAAATTCATCGACTGACTGAACGAGTTGCTGACGTAATTGATTCGATTTTTCGGATTGTTTTTGGAGTTGCTGTACTTTTAGATTGTGATTTTGGATACGTGCTTGTAAAAGTTGGCTTTGGCTTTCAAGTGCGTGTTGTTGCTTTTGCAATTTTTTTGCCAATGACTTTTTAGAGTGAGCAGCATTCAGTTGTTCTATAGCGGTTTGATAGGATTTCACTTGTGCTTGGTATTCGGTTTTTTGTAATTCTAATTGTGTATCAGCATAGCGCAGTTGCTGTTTAAGTATCTGTAATTGTTGGTTCTGATCGCGCCAAATTTGTTGCTGTTTTTCTAATTGATGTAAATTCTCAGCGCGTTTTATACTGCGTATCTGACGTTGATCAAATACTAAATTTATGACAAATGTTGCTGAAGGATCATAAACAAAATAGTTTTGTCCTGTGTCTTTTGACCAGATTGCGGCAGCTTGTTGGCTTAGCTCGATTACTTGTTGTTTGTTGAGATTTAAGCGCGGGTCTAGCTCTGCGATTCTATAACGTAAAGGATTCTCGGTGCTATAGCGAATTTGAGGAGATGTTGAACTAGAAGAAACTTTAGCTAAAGCTGAAGGAGAGAGCAGCATGAAAAAACATGTAGCCAACATAAAAATAAAGGGGTACATACAGGGAGATAAAATTGAAAAAGGACGTATTTTAATCAGGTATGTTTAGTAGTCAAACTTATAAAAAAGAGAGTAATTCATCAATTTATACAATATTTCCATAAAATAAAGATAAATGAATATATGGAAATATTGAACATAAATTCGAGTATTGATTATGAATTAGACGAAATTTACATGAAACACAGTCATTTATTTTGAATTATACATATCGAATTTTTTAGTATTTTATGTGAATTTGAAAATTTATTAATATTTTATTTTTCACGTAAAATAAAAGTTTATTTGTTTAATAAATATACCGTTTGGTGAAAAATTACGTTTAACGAACAGTCGTGCGATGACTTGTTATTTAATTCATTGCTCGTACCAGTTCTTGATCCGCTTTTGTGAGTTCAAACTTTTGTAAGTTTTGTTTTTGAATGACTGGATACATGATTGACGTTGGATCATCTGTGTGTTCTAAACCGAGCGCATGTCCGAGTTCATGAGCCAGTGTTAAGCGTAAATCTTCTTTAGACGTAAATTCATAAATATAGATTTGTTTACCGTTGAAATGGCCTTTATGAAATAAACGAGGTTGAAAGTTTTTGTTAAATTGATTTGCTGATAACACTAATTGTTTATTATTTTGATTTAGGCTTTGAATTGCTTGGTTTAACTGTTGAGTTTTTTGTTTATGTTGAGCTATTTCTTGCTTTAAAGAATTTGATTGAAGTTGTAGTTCTTGTTGGCGTTGTGCGAGCTGGTCAGCCATTTGCTTAGACGAAGAGCGAAGTTGATTAAATTGTTGTACATCAGCGTTATATTGTTGAAACTGAGAGGTCAGTTGGGTTTGCTTACTTGCTATGAGCGCCGTCATTTTCTGGATCTCATCTTTCACTTGTTGTAGTTGTAGCCTTTGATTTTCCCATTGTTGTTGTTGTTGATTGAGCTGATCTAAGTTCTCTACACGATTTTTACTATGTTGTTGGCGTTCATCGTAAACAAAGTTAATCGTAAATTCAGCTTGTGGATCATAAATAAAGTTTTTTTGTCCTGTTTCTTGTTCCCAAATTTTCGCCGCTTGCTGTGTAAGCTCCAAAACTTGTTGGCTATCTAAATTAAAGCGTGGGTCAATGTCTGCAATTCGGTAATGCAATGGCATTTGCATAGATTCATGTGTATGTGAACCCGCTGTATGTGATGCATTTTGGGCATAGCTTAGATTGGGTAGACCCATGCATAAGCATGCAACTATAACGGCTAAACCTTGTTTGCGCATGAGCCAAACTCCCCCAAATAAGATTTATTTTTGAGCAATATTATTTTGCCGTCAAAACGCTATCTACTTAATAAACAAGGTTTAAAAGTGTGACTTTTTTCCATAAAATAAAAAAATGAATGCTGTGAATAACACAACAAAATAAAACTGAGATGGAATATATTATGTCTTTTTATTCTAAATAAAATGATACAAATCATAATCTTGTGGTTTATCGATTGGCTTAAAGTGTAGAGAAGTGGAAGAAAATCAATAAAAATCACTTTTGTTGTTTTTTTGTAAATAAATGAAAGAGTGAGAAATACTTCACTTTTTAGTTAAAACTTTCACTTTTATCCATGCTATCTGTTGATTAAAAGCTCACGATCAGCTTGGGTCAGGCGAAAATTTTCAGCATTTTGATCTTTCATTAATGGGTACATGAGCGCGGCTGGATCATTTGCATGTTGTAGCCCAAGAGCATGACCTAACTCGTGTGCGAGCGTTAAGCGTAGATCATCTTCGGATTCAAATTCATAGATTAGAATTTCTCTACCATTAAATAACCCTTTATGAAATAAATGTGGTTGAAAGCGTTGTTTATATTGGTGAACAGACTGATCAAGCTGTTGGTTTAATTGATTTAACTCATCAACTTGCTGATTCAAACTGCTAATTTTCTGATTGTATTGGGTGATTTCTTGCTGTACTTGTTGAATATTGTCCTGTAAGGCTTGTTGTCTTCGTTGAAAATAGTCCCGATCAACTATGGATGCAGGGCGTTGTTGAGCAATCAGTTGCTCTTGGTTATATTGCTGAATTTGTTGATTGAGTTGTTGCTGTTTTAAATCGAGAAACTGTTTATTATTCAGAATTTCCTGTTCAGTTTGATCAAGTCGTTGCTTCTTATCCAGCCATTGTCGTTGACCTGTTTCGAGCTGGCTCAAATGTTCTCGGCGTTGTTCACTTTCAATTTGGCGCTCATCGTATATAAAATGGATAGCTAATTGTGCATTTGGATCATAGACGAAGTAATCTTGACCAGTTCCATCTTTCCAAATTTGTGTGGCTTGTACGCTCAGTTGTTTCACTTGTTCTGTTGTGAGTTTAAAACGAGGATCAACATCAACGATTCTATATCGCAAACGTGTATCAAAAGGATGAGTAATACGATCTAAAAGTGAATTGAACTTGAGTTGCGGATGTTGATGCGTCTGATAGCCTGACCATAACAGAAAAAATACCAGTCCAAGAATAGTAAAAAAACGAATCATTTTATTTTGTTTTTCTCGACATAGAATAAAGATTATTCTAAAGGTGAAGATATGTTCAAATATAAGCAATCTAAATCAATATAGCAAAATAGGGCGATACTGAAAAATACAGATGCATTTTGGATATTAAAAAGCAATAACGAAGGATATAAAAGAAATTCAAGGGATAGAGATGCTGAAATATTTACTGAAAGCGCCTGATACTGCATGGACAGCAGATTCTCCTGCAGAGGCAAACGTTAAAAATTTAAAAATCAAATATTTGGGAACTGCTGGATTTATCCTTTCAGATCAGTATCGTACTTTGGTTTTAGATCCATTTATCAGTCGTCCGAATTTAAGGCAGACCTTTACGCAGCCCTTATTGAGTGACCCTTCTTTAGTCCACAAATATATCCCTTCTGCCGATGATGTGCTGATTGGTCATGCACATTATGATCATATTCTAGATGCGCCTGAGGTTTGTAAACAAACAGGAGCACGCTTAATTGGTTCTCAGGCCACCATGATGTATGCACGCTCAGCAGGGTTATCTGAACAGCAAATGCTTCAAACAAAAGGGAGAGAAATTATTAATTGTGGCAAATGGCAAGTTGTTGGCTTGCCATCAATCCATGGTAAGGCCTTGTTTGGTCGTGTTCCATTACCGGTAGATATGACCACACCACCACCATACCCACCTAAGTTTCACCATCTGAAGCATGGTCAGGTATTTAATTGGTGGATTGATACAGGGCATTTAAGCATTGTACATATTGATTCGGCGGATTTTATTGAGCAGGAACTACAAGCGAAGCAAGCTGATATTGTGTGTTTATGTGCGATTGGGCGGAAATATCGCCCTAACTATGTCAAAGACGTTGTGAAGCTATTGAAGCCGAAATATATCATTCCATGTCATTGGGATACGATGGTCACGCCGATTGATGCACCACCCCAGTTATTGCCAGGGGTGAATATTCCTGAGTTTATTGAAGAAATTAAAGCCTGTGGTGTAATCCCTTTATTTATGCCGATTTTGGGTGAACTATATTTCGATCAACTTAATGAATCTTAAAACAAAAAAACCGCGCTTACGCGCGGTCTTTTTTTAAAGAGACAAATTATTTTTTGTCATCTTTTACTTCTGTGAACTCAGCATCTACAACGCCATCGTCCGCTTTTTGTTGTTGACCCGCATCACCACCTTGGAATGCATTTGGATCAAAACCTTCAGCGCCACCACCTGCTTGTTGAGCTTGCTCATAAGCACGTTGTGTAATAGGCATCAAGATGTTTTGTAACGCTTCAGTTTTCGCTTTGATTGCATCAACATCATTTTCTTTTGTTGCTGCTTCAAGTTCAGAAACCGCCGTTTCAACCGCAGTTTTTTCTTCAGCAGTTACTTGTTCACCAAGATCTTTAACCGCTTTTTGTGAGCTTGAAATTAATGCATCAGCTTCGTTACGTGCTTTAGCAAGTTCTTCAAACTTACGATCTTCTTCAGCATTTGCTTCAGCATCTTTGATCATTGCTTCGATTTCAGCATCAGACAAACCTGAGTTTGCTTTGATCTGGATTGATTGCTCTTTACCAGTGCTCTTATCTTTTGCAGATACTTTTAAGATACCGTCAGCGTTAATGTCGAATGATACTTCAATTTGCGGTACGCCACGTGGAGCAGGTGGGATATCGCCTAATTGGAAGTTACCCAACAATTTGTTTTGTTGAGCCATTTTACGTTCACCTTGGTAAACCGAAATGTCTACAGCTGGTTGGTTGTCAGCAGCAGTAGAGAACACTTGAGATTTCTTCGCAGGAATCGTGGTGTTTTTCTCAATGATCGGAGTTAATACGCCGCCCATTGTTTCGATACCTAAAGTTAAAGGTGTTACGTCTAATAAAAGAACGTCATTTTTGTCACCAGACAATACCGCACCTTGAATCGCAGCACCAATCGCTACAGCTTCGTCAGGGTTCACGTCTTTACGTGGCTCTTTACCGAAGAATTCTTGAACTTTCTGTTGAACCATTGGCATACGAGACTGACCGCCGACCAAGATTACGTCAGAGATTTCAGAAGTTGAAAGACCAGCATCTTTAAGCGCGATACGGCAAGGCTCAATCGTACGAGCAACTAAGTCAGCAACTAAACCTTCAAGTTTCGCACGTGTTACGTTGATCACTAAGTGTTTAGGACCAGTCGCATCAGCAGTGATGTATGGAAGGTTGATTTCAGTTGCGTTAGAAGAAGAAAGCTCAATTTTTGCTTTTTCAGCAGCTTCTTTCAAACGTTGCAACGCAAGTGGATCATTCTTCAAGTTTACGCTTTGCTCTTTCTTGAACTCTTCAACCAAGAATTCGATCAATGCGTTGTCAAAGTCTTCACCACCAAGGAATGTATCACCGTTAGTTGACAATACTTCGATTTGTTGGTCGCCATCTAAGTCTGCGATTTCAATGATCGATACGTCAAAAGTACCACCACCTAAGTCGTAAACAGCAACTTTACGATCGCCTTCTTTTTTGTCCATACCGAACGCAAGTGCAGCAGCAGTTGGTTCGTTGATGATACGTTTAACATCAAGACCTGCAATTTTACCTGCATCTTTAGTTGCTTGACGTTGTGCATCGTTGAAGTAAGCAGGAACAGTGATGACTGCTTCAGTTACTGTTTCACCTAAATAGTCTTCTGCAGTTTTTTTCATCTTTTTCAAGATTTCAGCAGAGATTTGTTGAGGTGCAAGTTTCTTATCGTTTACTTCAACCCAAGCATCACCATTGTCAGCTTTGATGATTTTGTATGGTACAAGACCGATGTCTTTTTGTACTGCTTGATCTTCGTAGCGACGACCGATTAAACGCTTGATTGCGAATAATGTGTTTTTCGGGTTTGTTACAGCCTGACGCTTAGCGCTTTGACCAACTAAGATTTCGCCATCTTTGTATGCAATGATCGATGGAGTTGTACGTGCGCCTTCTGCGTTTTCAATTACTTTTACTTTGTCGCCTTCAAGTACAGCAACACATGAGTTGGTAGTACCTAAGTCAATACCAATAATTTTCGCCATTTGATGTGTTCCTCTAAAATTTTGTGAATCCCCCTCATATGCTTTTCGGTAAAGGGGATTTGCTTGTTATTCGATATGAGAGTCAATCGTTTTTTTTCAAGCATTTTTATGAAAAAAAACTGAAAAACTCTCAAAATACTGGATTTATTGTCCGACCATGACCATTGCAGGGCGGAGTAGGCGACCATTTAAGGTATAGCCCTTCTGTAAAACCGTACCAATTTCATTGGCTTTAGCATTTGGATCGATACCAACCGCTTGATGAAGGTCTGCATTAAAACCATTTTTTGTGTCTGCTTCTACGACACCGAATTTTTCAAGCGTCGTAAGCAATGATTTTAAAGTCAGTTTTACACCTTCTAATACAGGTGTTTCTTCTGCACCAGCTGCTTGAATCGCACGTTCAAGGTTGTCGACAGAATCCAATAGCTCTTTCGCAAATTTCTCAAGCACAGTGTCTTTATGCTTTTCTGATTCACGTTGAATACGTTCAACACTTTTCTGTGCTTCGTAAACTGCATTGGCAGTACGTGCTTTTTCGAGTTTTAGGCTTTCTTCGAGTTTAGTGATTTGCGCTTGTAAATCTTCAACGCTAAGCTCGTTTGCTTGCTCTACACCTTCAGCTTGAGTTTGTTCAGTCTGTTGCTCATTTTGAATGTCTTGAGCTTGCTCATTGTGCTCATTAGCCATTGATGATCTCCGTTTAAAAAAGTTCTCAAACATGTACAGTCCTTTTGGCATTGATGCTCATAGGGTCAAACCCGAACTGCCACGTATAGGTCATTCATAGATACGGATGAAGTATGGGCAACGCGACAAAATTCAAGCGTTCAGGTCGATTTAAATCTTTTAATTTTGCTTATTTAAGTAAAAACTTAAGTTTTCGATGACGAAAGCAATAAATTCTTGGGTTATTTTCGGTAAATGTTGTCTTGATGCATACACCAAAGACAAGGTGAGATCGGGCGCAGAAAAATCTGTAAACACTCGTTCTAAGCGCTGCTCGGCAAAATCTTGACGTACTAACAAAGTCGGTAGCATGGAAACACCTTGCGCTTTGAGACACATCTGATAGAGCGCGATCACATCATTGCTCTTAAACGTAACATTTAACGGATAGTTCTGTGGTTGCTGATCTGTATCAAAAAGCGTCCAATATTGATTGTGGGTATGATGAGCAATACATTCATGCTGAATCAATTGGCTGGGATGAGAGAGAGGAGGGTGATCTTTTAAATAATGTGGATGTGCGCAGAACACAGATTCAATTTGGCAGACAGGGCGAGCAATCAGTCCATCAGCAACTTTTTGCGTAATCCTAAGTGCGAGATCAACTTGGGCATCCATGAGATCAACGGTATTTTCAGTTAAATACACATCAAAATGAATGTGCGGATAACGTTTTTTAAATTGCTTGATGCATTCATTGACACCCAATTGAAATAAGAACAAGCCACACGTAAAACGAATAGTACCGCTATGTTGTTCTGGCGCTGCTAAACTTTCCAAGAGTTGTTGTTGTTGTAAAATATTTTCACAATAGACCAGTGCTTTTTCACCTGCAGGCGTCAGTGAAACTTTGCGAGTATTGCGTTGAAACAGTCGAGTGGAAAATGTTTGTTCAAGGTGTTCCAAATAACGCGACACCATTGCTTTAGAGTAGTCTAAATGTTCTGCAGCTTTGCTGAGATTGCCTTGTTGTGCAATACAGACAAAGACTTGAATGGCTTTTAAGGTATCCATATTTATTTTGATTGTTGCAAGATATGCAACATTTTATCTTAATTCAGGGTGTTTATTCAGCAATAATTGCAATTTAAAGTGTTCCTTATCAGATTGGAGACAACATATGAAAATGAATCCTTATGCAATTGCATTCGCAACCATTGCAACATTAACAGTAGCATCAACGACATTTGCCCAAGACTTAACACTCCAAAACTTTTTAGCGAAGCCTGAGCATTTTGGTGTCACTTCTACCTTGATTGAAGGGGATAAAGAAGTCCTGTTGGTCAATGCTCAATTTTCAAAATCAGAAGCGCTTCGTATTGCAGCGGATATTCTAGACAGTGGAAAAACGCTGAAAATAATTTTTGTGAGTTATGGTGATCCAGATTTCTATTTTGGTTTAGATGTATTTAAACAATATTTCCCGAATGTACAAATCATTGCTACGCCTGAAACGGTTAAACATATTCAGGATACGCAAGCGCTTAAAGTGGATTACTGGGGTCCAAAAATGGGTGCCAATGCTCCAAGCAAAATTATTGTTCCACAAGCATACACAGCCAAAACATTGAAACTTGAGAATGAAACCATCGAAATCAAGGGTCAAAAAGAACTGACTTATTTATGGATTCCAAGTGTAAAAGCGGTGGTTGGCGGCATTCCAGTATCTTCAGGTATTCACCTTTGGACAGCAGATACCCCAACTACGAAAGATCGTGCTGAAGTGATCAAAACATTGGAATCGGTCAAAGCGCTGAAACCGCAAACAGTTGTTCCTGCACATATGAAGGCTGGTGCTGCTGAAGGTTTAAATGCGGTGAACTTTTCAATTGATTATTTAAAGCAATACGAACAAGCCGTTAAATCTAGCAAAAACTCAGAAGTGTTGATTAAAACCATGCAACAGAAATATCCGACGCTGACTGAAACAAGTAGTCTTGAGTTAGGTGCTAAAGTTGTTAAAGGTGAGATGCAGTGGCCTTAAGCCTAAATTAATCATAAAGCCGTAATCTTCTGATTGCGGCTTTTATTTAGATTAAAGTAACTATTAACCTATTCTTTGTAATTGTAAGCTTTTGGGTATGTTCTACGAGGTTTATATAAATTATAAAAAATGAAGATGTTCGAATTTTTCTTTAATAAATTCAGTTTATATCAACAAAAGTTATGAATAGATAAGTGCTTAGCCAATTTTTATGATCAGGAAAATATGTGAAATCTGCTTTTAATTGATTAAATAAAAGTTGCAAAAGCACTCTGTATAAATAACAAACCGCTACTAATCCGCATCACGCCAGCAGAAAAAATTGTGAATGATAGGCAACGCAAAGATAACTTTGCTATTTGTCATAATGAAAGGAAATACACAATGAAAAAGTTAGCATTGATCTCTATGGTTGTAACTGGTGTTGCATTCACAGCTGTGGGTTGTTCGACTCAAGGTGGTTTAGATGCTTCTGGTTCAGCTCAAACTAGTGCAGGCCCAACAGGCGTACAAGGTGGTGTTGGTGTACAAGCTGGTACATCTGTAGATGTTCAACCAGGCGGTGCTTCAGCAGATATTTCAGGTTCAGTATCTGGCTCAGCTGGTGCTGATGCAGCAGGCCAATAATTTTTTATGCTAAGTCGGCTTGCAATAGATTGAATGTTAGATGCCAAAAATCAATTTATAGATGTACTGCTATATATCATGCATAGCGACTTTATTCATAAAAATGACACTTTTTAAGTGCTATAAAACCAGAGTTGAGTCATTCAGTTCTGGTTTTATAATTTCTAAACAAAGCATTAAAATCTGTTGTTAATTGGCAGAAAAAACGAAATCGAATAAGCATAATGGTTAATGACTTTTAAAGAATAGCCCTTTAGCGTACGACATATTTTGAAATCTTATTCTTGATCTATGACTTTATAAAAGCATATAGTCAACGAGAACAAGAATTATGGACAGTGTGAGAGAAGGGGACGACAGTGACAGCATTACCTCAAAAAATTCAAACAATTTTAGATAAAGGACAAGGTCCTGCTGCACGAGCACTTGATAAGCTGCCCAAGATCGTACAAGAATCCCTCGCTAAACTTTTAGGCTATCCGTATCAATATCCAGATTTGGATGCATTTACCAAATGCCTTATGGCTGTTCAGATTAAACAAGGACGCATTGGCTTTATTGGAGATGATCCAATCGAATCACGCCGACAATTCGATGCGCAAATGTTGGCGATTTTAAATAAATCAACATCGATTGATTCAGTTGAAGATATTCGCTTACCACTACAAAGTGGAACTGTTTTCGCAAGACATTATCATCCTGCACCAAATAAAAAACTTCCAATGATTGTGTTTTATCATGGAGGAGGTTTTGTTGTCGGTGGTTTAGATACTCATGATGAAGCCTGTCGACTTATTGCCAAATATGCAAAAGTACAAGTCTTAAGTATTGACTATCCACTTGCGCCAGAAGTGTCGCCGCAACTCCTAATCAAATCATGTGAAGATGCATTAGCATGGGTTTATCAAAACCGCCGTCAGTTGAAAATTTATAAAAACCGTATTGCGGTTGCTGGCGATAGTGCAGGTGGAAACATCAGTACTGTTGTTGCACAGCACGCCGCAGGTAAGTCATACGCACCGCAAGCACAATTACTTATTTATCCAGTTGTCGATTTCAAAAGTCGACATCCTTCATTTTATGCATATGGAGAAGGGCTGGTGTTAACAAGTAAAGATGTAGATTACGTTACAGATTATTATGCAACGCAGCACAATGTTGCTTTGGATGACGCACTTATTTCTCCAACTTATGGCAGTCTTAAAAAGCTTGCGCCAGCATATGTGATTACTGCTGGACATGACTTACTGCATGATGAAGGTGAAATATATAGCCATAAGCTCAGACAAAGCGGTGTTAAAGTGCAATACATCGATTACCCTGAACAAACTCACGGTTTTATTAATTTAACTCCAATTTCGAGCAAGGCTAAACGAAATACGATCGAGATAGCTAAGAACTTCAGAAAGTTTTGGGATAAGCATCACTAATACTTTCAAACCGATGTTTCACGTGAAACATCGGTTTTGTGTTTTTAGAAGATAACAAATAGAAATAGCAAAAAAAGATTGATAAAACTAAGATGACTCGCTACAACAAATCTATTTCTGTACAGAGAAAAGCAATCATGAAAAAACTGTTCATTACAACAGCTCTAATTTTGGCGAGTAGTCATTTATTTGCAAATACGATGGTGGATATGAAAACCAGCATGGGTAATATTGAAATCGAATTATTTGATGATAAAGCCCCAGTATCTGCAAAGAATTTTGAGAACTATGTAAAAAGCAATTTTTATTCAGGAACAATCTTTCATCGTGTCATCCCCGGATTTATGGTTCAAGGTGGCGGTTTAGATGCCAATATGATTGAGAAGGCAACAAAAGCTCCAATCGTCAATGAAGCAAATAATGGACTGAAAAATAATCGTGGTACTTTGGCAATGGCGCGTACCAGTAACCCAAATTCTGCTACAAGCCAATTTTTCATTAATGTGGCTGATAACAACTTTCTAAATCGTTCGAATATGGATGCTGGCTATGCTGTATTTGGTAAGGTAACGAAAGGGATGGAGGTCGTTGATAAAATCGTTAATGCACCAACAGGAAACTATGGAATGCATCAAGATGTACCTAAACAACCAATTAAAATTATCAGCGTACAGATAAAGAATAAGAAATAAAATATAAAAGCAGAAATATTAAAAATATATTTCTGCTTTTATTTCAATTATTTGCTGCTTTATTTTGGTGTTTTTAAAGCTATTTGTGTGTAAAAAAAGAACACTTGATAAAACAAAGAGTTAAAAAAGCTTGCGCACCAAAAAAAATCTCCTATAATGCACACATCCCGACGCAATGAAGCAAAAATAACTTAGCTTTACGGTTAAGTTGTTAAATATTTATTGCGTTTTATTTATCGCTGACGAGGCGATAAA
>NZ_JBICJJ010000014.1:0-89407 GCF_043102985.1 Acinetobacter sp. YQ_14
CTCAATGGTTCGTCACCATCAAGCTAGGTCGGCTATATTACTCTAAATTTCTTCAAAGTCAACAGGTAATTTAGATATTTTATAAACTTATCAACCAACTCAAGAATCTAACCAATCTAGCCAAATCCTTGTTTCTCAACAAGTTTTTATCTGCATCACCGCCGATGGATGTGCATTCTACAGTATTCCTCAACGCTTGCAAGCACTTTTAAAAATTAAAATATTCGGTTGTTTTATTTTTAAACTCAAGTAACTCTAATCTACTGATTTATATAGTTTAAAATTTATCAACAATCTTAAAAGCAGCATAAATCCATATAAATCATTGTAATTACTGAATTTTATTTAAAATATGTTTTTATTATCAGCAATAAAACTGCTTTATCTTAATTTTTAGTTCTTATTTTAAACAAACCATTGGGCTAAAAAATATTTCAGGCATTATCCGCATCTTCAAAAGCTAACCACCTAAATAAAAACAACGGTTTTGAGAAGCCCAAAACCGTTGTTTTCAATATTTCAATTAGAATTTTCTGTTAAGAAGCCGTGCCTCTTACAATATTTAAGAAGTAAAGATGACGCTCATACTGATCAATAATGTCTTGGATCAAATCTTCTTGTGTCCAATCCATCACATCATAGTTTTGTCCGCCTTCTCTTAAGAAAACTTCTGCTTGATAATATTGAGCCTCATCCGCATCGCCTTGTCCTAACATAAAACTTGGTGGCACTGTTTCATGTGCATATACCGTATAGATAAAGTTAATCTCATGGTGATGGTCAACACGTAGCTGCAAACCTTGTTCAGTATTTTGAATATCCACTTCAAGATGACGGCGCTTGAACTCCCGTTGGATACTTTCAAAAGCCTTTCTGACTTGAGTATCAATATAAACATTCACTTCCTCTTCAGTGTGAGGATAGTGCATGATTAATCCTAAACGTTGTTGCCAACTTCTTGGATTATTGATCGCTCTAGGCGTAGTGCGGGCCTCATTCAACATTCTGGCTTTAGTTGCATCCAGATTTAAAGCTTTTAATAGCCCCCACCCCATCAACATCATAATTAAGGCAAAAGGCAGAGCACTAACCAACATAGACGCTTGTAAAGTTGCCAAACCACCGACTAATAATAAGCACACTGTCAATGCAGCAATTAAAACTACCCAAAATACACGTTGCCATGCAGGCGTATCTTCAGTGTTAGCAGTTAAATAATTAACAACTAAAGCACCAGAGTCAGCAGAAGTCACAAAGAATAAAAGCACTAGAATTGCAGCTACCATACTCATGAGACCTGAGAATGGTAAATGATTTAAAAACTCAAAAAGTGCTACTGACGAATCCTTCTGCACCATTTCCATTAAAGCAATATTATTTTCTTGCATAATGCTAAATAGTGCAGCATTCCCCCAGAACCCCATCCATACAATCGTGAAGCCTGTTGGTATCAAAATGACACCGAGAATGAATTCTCGAACTGTTCGGCCACGAGAAACTCTAGCAATGAACATCCCAACAAATGGAGACCATGCAATCCACCACGACCAGTAGAATACTGTCCAACCACCAATCCAACCTGTTGAATCGTAGGCTTGCAAATTGAACGTCATCACAAAAAGATTAGATAGATATTGTCCTGTATTCTCTACTGTTGTGCGTAATAGATGAATCGTTGGACCTGCCAAGAAAACAAAAATGACTAAAAGTACAGCAAGAATTAGATTCAGTTCTGATAGGCGTTTTACGCCCTTATCAAGACCTGCGAAAACAGAGAGTCCAGCCAAAATACTGACAAAAATAATCAATCCAATTTGAGTGGGAACACTTTGTTCAATACCGAATAAGTAATTTAATCCAGCATTGACTTGCAGAACACCGAAGCCGAGTGAGGTCGCAACACCAAAGATGGTACCGACGGTCGCAAAGGTATCAATTGCATCACCCCATCGACCATAAATACGTTTACCAATAATTGGATATAACGCAGAACGCGTTTTCAAAGGTAAGTTATGACGATAGGCAAAATAAGCAAGTGATAAACCAACCAACGCATATACAGCCCAAGCATGTACGCCCCAGTGGAAGAGCGTAATACGTAAAGCTTCTTTGGCTGCGGCTACGGTTTCAGGGTCGCTATTCGGTGGGGTTACATAATGCATGACAGGCTCTGCCACACCAAAGAACATCAGACCGACGCCCATACCCGCTGTAAATAACATCGCGAACCACGAACCATTCCCGTACTCAGGCTGACTATGATCAGGACCTAACTTAATATTTCCGCTGGAAGAACAGGCGATGTAGACGAGAAGCACAAGGAAAATAGCAACACAGAGAATATAGAACCAACTAAAAGAATCCGTAATCCACTGTTTAGCTTGAGAGGTTAATGTTTCAAATAGATGAGGTGCGACAATTGCAAAGACCAAGAACATTGCAATAATCAGTACCGTACTAAAGAATACGTTCCTGTTGACATTCGACAACGAGGATATTGTTTTGGAAGGCATGATTCCCCCATGTTTTTGTAATGATAATCGACAGACTTTAACGTCAAATAAGGCATTCACAATGTGAATAAAAGCGAGTTCAGAACACGCAAAACTCGATCAATAGTATAAAAAATGTGAAAAATAAAGCAGTTGTAATGCTGTAACAAAAGCTAATCATTCTCTTTTGTCGACCTATTCAAAACATGCGGAATGTATTGCAAGGCAATTAATCTTGAAACAATAACAGCGAAGTACATTACCCCACCAAACATTTGCAGCATGGTAATTCCGCGAGCCGCAGGACTAATTGGCATGACATCAGAAAGTCCTGTCGCTGACTGCAAACTAAAGCTGAGAAATAATAAATCTAACCATCGCTGTAGTTCTTGTGGCTGATTTGGATTTTGGAAACTATTAGGAATGACAATCTGACAAATACTATATAGAAAGGCAAATGCCCAAGCGATCAAAGTAAATACGGCACCAGCCGCAAATAATTCGTCTTTTGTGAGATAACGATCTGAAAACATATACCTTAGTAGACCATACGCTGCATAAAAATAGGCTAAGGCTTCAAAACTGTATGCAGTAATCTGTATTGTATGATTGTCAAAACCGACAAAGATCAAAATAGAAAATATAAATGCGCCACTGACAAAAAACAGTCCCAAAAAAGTAAAAACTGGCGACTGGCGAATGACTTTTGCAATAATTAATAAGGCTAAAACACCCAGTGACCATGTCAACGCTTTATATTGATTATCGTCATACGTCATGGTGCTAAAAATGAGTAAGGCCAATTGAACCATAAGCAGCCAAGCGGATGGTAGCAAACGAAAAGCTTTCCAAAATTGTCGTAAAGTTTGCATGTTATTGTCCTTTATTTATCACGGCGCATCACATCTGTTTCTGATCTACTCAATTATGTTGCATCTAAAAATGTCACAATCATCGTGGAAAGTTCTTGTTGTAATCGTTGCTCTTCGATCAAAAAAGTATTTTTACTGGCATAACGCATCATGGTAAATAAAGTACTATTAATGATCACAAAAGATTTATGTTTTAGTGTTTCAAAGTCCCATTGCGGATAATAACGACCAAATAAATACATGCCTATTTCTAAAAAATGTCTTTCTAAAACTTGGGCCGCCTCAGAATCACTATAAGCATGCCAATTCTTCAAGATTTCGATAAAGAAACCATGATCTGACTTTAACGATTCAAAGCCAAACGCAATACTCAATGTGATAATGTCTTGAATAGTTGCATGTTGTTGTAGCATGACCAACTGTTTAAGTGCCTGCCCCAAATCTTCACTTTTTCTTAGTAATAGTTCAGCAACAATTTGCTCTTTATTTTCGAAATATTGGTAAATAGAACCAACACTAACACCTGATTTTTCTGAAATTTTAGGTGTGGTCAGTTGCAATACCCCATATTCAGAAATACATTTTTGTGTTCCCTCTAAAATACTTTCTACAATCATTTTTGCACGCTGTTGTTGCGGTCTTTTTCTCATTTCCAACCTCAAAATAAATGCGAATTGAATGCGAATAATTATTCATATTAAGCTTTGATTAAATAACAAGCAAAGGTGTTATGCAATGCAAGGCATCAACAAACCGACACGTTTAGCTTCATTTGAGAAAATGATTCAACCCAATCTCAAAACCAAGATCTTGCGCTATATGATTGATCAAGATGTGCAGCCCAGCTATGACGAATATTTAGCATTGAATAATGCTTTACAAAGTGGTGATAAACCCATGGATCAAGTCATGCAATGGGTCATGCAGAATCCTCGAGAGCATCGTAAATATTTTGAAATAGCTCTTTATGAAGGTATTGATAAACTTCCACATGAGATTCCAGAGCTTGCTCGGTTTTTCAGGATGATTGAAGCAAAACCACACTGGTATGAGCAAAGTAAAATCGATGAGGCCATTAAATTTACTTATCGCTTAGGTGCAAATAATGGTTTTATCCTTCGAGACTTATCACTTATGACGGGCTACATGTATCCAGGTTTTAATCAACCTTTGGTATTAACAGGTGCCTTAAAAAAGCAAGCAGGAACACGTCTCGCCGAAACAACCAAATGGTGGGTTGATATTACTGAACCAGATGGCTTCGAACGTTTTAGTAAAGGTTTTACTTCAACTATTTTTGTTCGCTTTATTCATTCTCTAGTCCGCCATCAACTTAAGAAATCTGAGAAATGGGATGCTGAGACTTGGGGTTTGCCTATCAATCAATATGATCAAGCCATGACCAATATTGCATTTAGTGGAGTCGTGTTACTTGGTATTCGTGCGCTAGGTATTTTTCCGACACAACAAGAAGTCGAAAGTTTCCTACACTTTTGGAAATATGCAGGTTGGCTGATGGGCGTTGAAGAAAAATGGCTCGTCGATAAAGAGTCTGAAGGCTGGAAGCTGATTTATTGGATGCAATTTGCCCATCCTAAGTCGGATGAAAGCAGTATTTCATTGGGTTCTAGCTTATCGAAAGAGCCTTTTGAACGTAAATATCGTTATTTAAGAGGCTTTCAGCAGCAATTGGCTTATCGACAGCATTTAGAAATTACCCAGTTTTTTATAGGTCGTAAGAAAATGAAAAACTTAGGCTTAGCACCACAATCAGCGTCATGGTTTGCCTATTATCTGATTTGTCGAAATTTAACTTTATATAGCGGTGCCAAATATCTACCGAAATTAAATCATTTCCTTGAGAAAAAGGGTAGAAATTTACAGAAAATGGGATTGTCTTTGTATCGTAATCAAGGTCAACAACTTGCCAGTATGCATCAATAAAGCATAAAAAAGCCCTCATGTACTGAGGGCTTTTTTGAATCGTTGAGCTTAGTGGTCAGATGCACCAGAAGCGCCGATACCTGTCATTGAACGCACGAACTGAGCGTCAAATGCTTTACGTTCTTTTTCTGCACGTGCTGATTTATCAGTCACAGAGAAGAACCAACAGCAGAAGAATGATAATGGCATTGCAAATAATGCTGGACCATTGAATGGGTTAGGCGCAGATTCAGAAATTGCTAGAGTATCTACCCAAACTGCTTTAGAGAGGATAATTAAGATCACTGCACCAAGCAAACCAACCACACCACCAATCACCGCACCGCGAGTTGTTAAACCTTTCCAGAACATTGATAACACAAGAACTGGGAAGTTTGCACAACAAGCCACTGAGAATGCTAAACCAACCATGAATGCAACGTTTTGCTTTTCAAACAAGATCCCAAGGATCATTGCAAAAATCGCCAAGCCTAAAGTTGCAATTTTAGACATGCGTAATTCAGATTCAGGTGTCGTTTTCCCTTTCTTGAATACGTTTGCATAAAGGTCATGTGAAATCGCAGAAGCGCCTGAAAGTGTTAAACCTGCAACAACGGCAAGGATCGTCGCGAAAGCAACTGCTGAAATGAAGCCCATGAACAGGTCGCCACCAACAGCATCACTTAAGTGAACCGCAGCCATGTTGTTACCACCCACCAACTCTAACTTACCTGTCATAGCAGCTTTTGCTACATCAAGGAATTGAGGGTTGTTTGCAACGAATAAGATCGCACCAAAACCGATAATGAACGTTAAAAGATAGAAGTAACCAATGAAACCTGTTGCTACAACAACGGATTTACGTGCTTCTTTTGCATCTTTAACAGTAAAGAAACGCATTAAGATATGCGGTAAACCTGCTGTACCGAACATCAATGCAAGACCAAGCGATAATGCATCAATTGGATTGGCTGCCAATTTACCCGGCCCCATGATATGAGCCGCCTCTTCCCAGCTTAAGCTATGCGCTTGACCATAAGCACCAATGGCTTGGTTGAACATATTAGTAAAGCTAAAGCCAACTGCTTTCATTACCATGAATGCCATGAAAGTCGCGCCACTGAGTAATAGCACAGCTTTAATAATTTGCACCCAAGTTGTCGCTAACATACCGCCGAACATCACGTAAGCCATCATGAGTAAGCCCACGATTACGACAGCGATGTTATAGTTCAAACCAAACAATAGTTTGATTAGCTGACCTGCACCTACCATTTGAGCGATCAAATAGAATGCAACAACCACTAATGAACTTAATGCAGCAAGTGTACGAACAGGTTTTTCCTCTAAGCGGAAAGACACAACATCTGAAAGGTTGTATTTCCCTAGGTTACGTAAACGTTCTGCAACTAAGAATAGAACGATCGGCCAACCCACCATGAAACCAAGTGAATAGAGCAAGCCATCAAAGCCTGAGCTAAACACCAATGCAGAAATACCAAGGAAGGATGCCGCTGACATATAGTCACCCGCAATCGCCAAACCATTTTGGAAACCACTGATACCACCACCAGCAGTATAGAAATCTTGAGTCGATTGCGTTTGTTTCGCTGCCCATTTAGTAATGAACAATGTGAAACCGACAAAGATCGTAAACATGATAATCGCATGCCAGTTGGTTGCTTGCTGTTCTGCTGCACCTAAATCTGGGCCAGCAAAAGCAAGACTAGAACTGAGTAGGCCTACGAGCGCGAGTAATGTCGCTTTAAATGATGTCCCTTTCATTTCAGTGCATCCCTTTTTCATGTGTGATCGCCTCAACTTCCTTGAGGGCATCTTCATTTAGCTGATCGAGTTTATTGTTAGCGATATATGAATACACACCACACAACACGAAAGACAACACGATAATACCTAAACCAAGAGGCATACCCCATGTTGTCACACCACCGCTAAATGAACTTGCTAAAAACTCTTTGTTATAGCCAACCAAAAGCATGAAGCCGACGTAGATAACCAACATAATTGCTGTTAATGTCCAACTTAATGTACGCTTCTTGCTAACCATCTCTTGAAACTTTGGATTATGTAGAATTCGATCTACCTGTGAATCATCCATAACCAACTCCTTATTTTTGTGTCCAACCATGGACCCCTTTTTCAAATGGGATTTTTCATTATCCAAATTAACAAGAATTAGCTTGACTCGTAACTTAGACTTTGGTCTCTAAATGCAAATCTCTACTCATCTCAGTACCTGTGCATCGGGTATGATAAAAAATGGAATTTGATCACGTGGGCAATATGAATAGCTGGCTTATTATTGGGGTTCTTGCCATATATATCGTGGTGCTATTCGGCTGTGCATTTTTTGGAGAAAAACATGCAAGTCGTTTGAGTATGCGCGGTCGAATGCTGCTGTTTAGTTTAACTTTAGGCGTATATTGCTCATCATGGACTTTTTACGGCGCAACAGGCGCAGCAGTCCGTGAAGGTGTGATTTTTCTGCCAATTTATCTCGGCCCGTTACTTTTTATTTGGTTTGGTTATGATATTTGGAAACGTCTCGGGCGTATTCGGCAATATCATGCAATTTCCTCAATTGCAGATTTTGTCGCTGCCCGCTATGGCAAAAGTGGTAGCCTCGCTGCACTGGTCACAATTTTAGCCGTCATCGCCATTATTCCTTATCTTGCTTTGCAGTTGCGTGCGATTGCGCTCAGTGCATCCGTCATTCTCGAACAAAATGCGCATGTGACGACAACCACAAATAGCGTATTACTACTCACTGCTCTGCTCGCGATTTTGGCAATGATTTTCGGAACACGTCATATTGCCCACACCGAACAACATGGCGGCTTAATGCTTGCTGTGGCATTTGAATCCTTTGTTAAGTTATTTGCTTTGCTCTGTGTTGCTGGTTTTTTCTTATTACAATCACCTGAAAATATTAAACAAGTCAGCACCGATGTCAGCCAGCATTTCCATGATTTACAAGAGCTCGGCGTGCCCGAAACTTTCTGGATTCAAACGCTCTTAGCTGCATTAGCCATGATTTGCTTACCACGCCAGTTTCATGTGGCCGTGGTGGAATTAAGAGATGAAAAACATATTCGTGGTGCACGTCGCTGGTTTGCGGTTTATTTGATTTTAACCATTATTGCCATTATCCCAATCGCAAGTTGGGCACTGCATTCTTTACCTGAATCCCTTGGTACACCTGACATTGCAGTACTTGCCCTACCGCTGAGCTATGAACAAGAATGGTTAGCTTTATTGGCATTTTTAGGCGGTTTTTCAGCATCTACAGGGATGCTATTGGTGGCTTCGGTTGCCTTATCAATCATGCTCAGTAATGACTTGATCATGCCTGCACTTTGGCGGTTTAAAATCATTTCACGCCAAGATCAACATTTACCAAGAGTACTAAAACTAACTCGACGCATCAGTATTGTCAGCGTGATGCTGTTAGGATTCTTATTTTTCCATTTCTTCAATGATATCAACCAACTTTCTGTATTTGGTTTATTGGCCTTTAGTGCTGTTGCACAATTTTCTCCTGCGTTAATCGGTGGTTTATATTGGCGTGGGGCGAGTCGTCAGGGCGTTTATGCGGGTTTAATCATTGGCTTTTTGATGTGGAGCTATACACTTTTATTCCCAACTGTATTGCGTAGCCTACCTGATCATTACCAAGACTTTGCTCAGCATATTTTGTTATTTGGCCCATTTGATATTAATGGTCTACGTCCTGAAGCCATACTTGGCTTTGAGTCTTTTGCACCACTAACTCATGGAGTTTTATGGTCACTTGGATTAAATATCGCATCCTATATTTGGGTTTCTCGGCTTTATCGCCCAAGTGTGGCAGAGCAGATACAGGCTGAAAGCTTTTTCTATTATGAAAGCAAACCCCTTCCTTCTGCCAAAACCTCTACGGATTTGACCGATTTACACCATAACGCAGCGCGTCTCAAAGTAGGTGATTTATTGGCGCTGGCGAAGCGAATTACCGGTGATCGACCAACGACTCAAGCGTTCCAACAATTTTGTGAACAAAATCATGTCGTGCTCAACGAGAACCATGTGGCGAATGGGATGTGGTGGCGTTTTACCGAACAATATCTCGCGGGGATTATCGGTGCAGCTTCAGCACGTACCTTACTGACCACGGCCTTGATCAATAATGGACTTGCTTTAGGACAAGTCGCCAACATCCTAGATCAAGCATCTCAATGGCAGCGCTTTAATCAAAATTTATTGATGACCATGATTGACCATATGACCCAAGGGGTGAGTGTGGTTGATAAAAATATGTGTTTGGTCGCATGGAATAATCAATACCTTAAACTTTTTGATTATCCAAAGGATTTGGTTTATGTCGGCTGTCCAATTGCTGATTTGATTCGCTATAACGCGGAACGTGGAGAATGTGGCCCTGGCCCTGTTGAAGAACATGTGCGTAAACGTATCCATTGGATGAAAGTAGGAAGTGCCCATGAATTCGAACGTATTCGTAAAGATGGCCTAGTGATTCAAATGCGCGGAAATCCCATTGAAGGCGGTGGCTTTGTCACTACATTTGCTGATATTACGGCTTTCCGAGAAAATGAAGCCATTCTCGAAGAAAGAGTGAGTGATCGTACACGCCAGTTAGCCGATGCATTGACTGAACAGCAGCTTGCCTTGGAACAAGCAGACAAAGCCAATCAATCAAAAAGTCGCTTTTTGGCCGCAGCCAGCCACGATCTACTTCAACCTATGCATGCTGCTCGCTTGTTTAGTACGGCATTGGAACAAAGTGTTGAAAGTCCCGAAGATCAACAAACTTTACAGCAATTAGATCGTGCCTTATATGGTGCAGAAAGTATGCTCTCTGCCCTGCTCGATATTGCACGCTTAGAAGGCGGTACGATTCAACCGAAGCGTCAGCCTTATTCACTACATGATCTACTCAGTGATCTGGAACTTCAATTCAAATCTATTGCAGCTCAACGCGATATACAACTTAAAGTCCATGACACTCAATTTTGGGTAGATACCGATCCCCAATGGATGCGACGGATTATCCAGAACTTTGTTAGCAATGCATTACGTTATACCGCGCAAGGACGCGTCGTCGTTGGGGTGCTTCGCTCAGCACAGCGTCCAAATCATATTCGAATCGGTGTCTGGGATACAGGACCGGGAATCAATGAACAGCAACGCGTCAAACTCTTCCAAGAATTTGAACGCTGTGGTCATACATCACCTTGGGGTGAGCAAGGGCTTGGTTTGGGTCTCGCCATCGTGCAGCGTATGACCAGTCTGCTAGATTTTCCTGTACATGTTTATTCTGAACTTGGCAAAGGTTCATGCTTCATGATTGAAGTACCTCTCACAGCAGCACCTCAAATTGAAACTATTACGCCAACCATGACCGCACTGCAACATACTGCATATAAAGTCTTGTGTTTGGATAATGACGAAACGATTTTGGAAGGTATGCGGACACTACTGAGTAAATGGGGCTACCAAATTTTCACGGCAACAGAGCCAGATGAAGCCCTCAAATTGATTCAAGAAAATGATATTCAAGTCTGGCTCATTGACCAGCACTTGAATAATGAACAACGTGGTCTCGATTTTATTGAACAATATCGAACTGCCAATATTCCTGTGGCCTTAATTACAGCTGACTCTGATCCTGAGTTGCCGCAACGTTTGAAGCAACAGAATATCGTTTTACTGAGAAAACCACTAAAACCAGCTGGCTTGCGTGCATGGTTGTCAGGCTTAAAAATCATGCCAATGTCTTAAGTAGCAAATTATTTTGTTACATAGGCAAAACTGTTCAGAAAAAAGCACTTTGTTTGATATAAAATTGACCAAAGTGCTCAAATGACCTTTGCCTATGGCAAAAATTATCACTTACATTAGTGAACGTTTGTACACTTACTTACAATTATACAAGATATTGTTTTTAAATTATTTATTATTATAAAAACCGACATCTACAACTTTAGTCGTATTCTACTTGCATTCTGAATCCCTCATAAATTGATCAAACTGATAGAAACCTAGGCTTTTCCTTTTTTGGGTTTCTAACAAGACCGTCATAAAGGACAATGATCATGAATAGCAATTCAGCCATTTCAGAACAGAACGCTCTACAATTTTATCGTCAATACAGTGCTAACGCATTATTACCTGAGTTAGACTGGCAAAAAGTTTTTGGACAAAGTGAACTTAATGATGTTCACCTTCGCGCACTCAACACACTGTATCAAGCAGCTGTTCCATTGGCGTTAAAAGTTTTTCACGAATTAAATTTTGATGTTTTTGCACCTGCGGCTTACCATCCTCAAGGACTGGGCTTATTTGATAAGTTAGCGCAGCAAGAAGAACAATTTCTTCAAGTCTTAGAAAATGAATCAGCACATCTCGACCATGAAACACGCCATCAAATGTGGAGTATGTTGTTACGTGGTGGTGCTGTATTGGTCTTTAAAGCATGGCTAGGGCATGTCAAATCAGGTAACAGCGAATTAGATAAAACTCAATTTGATGAACTTTCTGATCTGTTATTTATTAAAACGCGTCCAGAACAATTGGCTCAACGTTTGAAAGTAAATTCACAAGCTGCACTGACACATATATTCTTGATGCATGAAAATGATGTCTTTCTCGATCATTTTAATAGTTTAGAAACCGCTGCAATGTTCGTGGATTTAGGTGTTTATGATGCCGCGTTCTTGAGCTTAAGAGATGACCGTGTTGCTGAATATCTCAAAGCAAAAGGTTATGTGACTCAAGAACAAATCGATGATTTGCAATGTGCTCTTAATCCCTTGTATTGCGATAGTTTGATGCCAAAACAAGATTGCTTGGCTTAAAAACGCAAATAAAACAAGGTGGAATCATCCACCTTGTTTTTTCATCACTTAGAACTTCATGCTCATACGCATCCAGTAATTACGTCCAATATTATTGAACTGCTCAGTAGCTGCGTAACCAAACATCGACGCACCTGCTTTATTTAAATGCTCGGTGTAAGCTTTGTCCAAAACGTTATCAATCCCTACCGAAACATCTACAGCATCAGTCAGTTTATAAGTTCCATTCACTGCCAATGTATTGAATGCTTTGCTTTCATTCATATCATAGCCAACGACATTACCTTCATTCAAACTCACACGACTTTGCTTAGCAACCGCACGCCATAATAGACCTAAACTATATTTTTCATCGACATAACGAAGATTGAGTCGCCCTTCCAAAGGTGCAATTTGTGGTAAAGCTCGATCATCGGATGTATTTTCACCCCAAGCATACATGGTTGAAACATCAGCTTGGAGACGATCCGTAAATTGATAGCCAACACCGGCTTCTGCGCCTGCAATTGTGGCATCAACATTACGAGCCAATGGCTGTCTCTTACTTGGCGTATATTCCATTAAGATGAAGTCTTTAATCAAACCAGCATAAGCTGATGCCCATGCATTCCAAGCACCATGTTCAGCTTGGAAGCCAAGGTCAAGTTGTGCCGTACGTTCAGTCTTGAGATTGTCTAAATTATCCAGCATACGATAAGTTGTCACACCCATCATATCTGTTGTGCCAACACCTCGATCTGTTGACGTGCTATACAATTCCCAAAAATCAGGTGTACGTTCCACATAACCCAAACCTGCGTAAGTTTTTAATCCATACTCAGGTAGATTCTTCTCAATACGGATAAAACCGCTTGGCAAAGTATCTTTACGGTCTTTACCATTTTCCAGATTATCAATCTTGACCTGATCAACACGTGCGCCAGCAACTAATTTTTGATCTGGATCAAAGGCATATGTCCATTCACTAAAAGCCCCATAAGATTGGAATTTTAAGTCTTCAGCATACGGCGAGTTCATGGATGGCATGGCATACATCACCATGTCACCGCCATGTTTATTCTGCTGTGTATCCACACCAGAAACGACGCTAAATTTATCCCAATCAGTTGTTACTGCAAGACGTGTATTTAAAGTACGGCGATCAACGCGCATCGACATCTTATTCGGTACAGTCATCTCCATACCGTGCATCTTCATCGTCGTCATCGGCGGCGTGCGTAAACTATAATTATCCATCACATGATCGTTATAACTGTAGTCCACTTGGGCTTCAATTTTCTTAATCACCTCTGTGATATTTTTCTGTTCAGCGTGTAATCCTAAACTTTCACGCTTAAACTGCGAGCCATCCATAGTGCGCCCTGCATAAGCAGCTTCACCATCACCCTTGCCTGCACGTAGTTCCAACCACGAATCCTCAGTTGGTTTCCAACCCAAGGCAAGATCAGCATTCCAACGCTCCCAATTTGAGTGAATGCTTTGATCATCCCCATCTTTATAGTCATCTGCGACAGAACGATTCACATTTAAACGTGCATATTTAGTTTCATCGCCAATTGCAGCTTCTACATTATGATCTAATCGACCATACGAACCGATTAAAACACTGGCTTGCCCACGATAAGGCTGATCTTTACTCAGGTTTTCAGGCTGACGCTCAAATATTACCGTTGCAGCAGAGCCAGGCGTTGCATATTGCACCGTTTGTGGCCCTTTAATCACAGTAATTTTATCGAAACTTTCTGGCTGAATATAAGAAGTCGGCGCATCCATACGATTCGGACATGCACCCAGATTTTCACTACCATCAACAAGCATCTTAATCCGTGAACCAAACATGCCGCGGAAAGTCACATCACCATTGGTTCCACCATTCTTAATGGCATTAAAACCCATGATACTTTGTAAATAATCCGCCCCATCCGTTGCCGGAACAGGTTGAATCGGTTGTTTAGGATCAGCATGGATAATCAATCCATTTGCATCATTCGGCTGTACCGCTGTAACAACAATTGGCGCTAAAACAACAGGGGCTGGTTGTTCTGACTGTACATCGGTATTTGCCCATAAAACTGTTGTATTTGAGGCAGCAAGAATCGCAACCGTCAGTGGTTGTAATAAAAATTTAGGTTGAGCCATGATCGGTCTCTCTTAAAACATAAGTAAAACTAGGCTAGAGTTTTGAAAACCCTAATGAAATTGACGTTTTAATTTATGCAAAGAGTGGCGGAGCTCGCCCTTGAGGTAATAAGAATAGTCGTTGCAGTAAGAAGAAAACGTGGCGAAACGCTTGCTGATACGCAACTAAACGAACTTGGATCCGAACCAGAACTTCTTTTACACCCAACTCAGGCGGCAATATCAGATTGGCATAGACCGTACAATACTGGCACTGATGGCTTGGATCATGATGATCATGCGCCGATGTAGATGCGGAGACTTGTTCAAATTGATGTGAATGATGATGAGCATGGTGCTGTGATTGACTCTGCTCAGCTTGTACTTTGGGTAACAATAAAGCTTTGGTAATCGTTTCACAGACTGGTGCAATTTGATACTGCTTCGGAAGTAGCGGCTGCAAAAATACCGCAATCTGTAAACAGACCGCGGCAAATGCAAGCAACAAACCACAACGAAACAAAGAAAACATATCAATTAAAGACAGTACAACTTAACGTTTAACTGTAACTTTCTCTTTTTCACGTTGGCGAACCACTTTTTCGACTTTTTCACGTGCACGTTGACGTTTTAACGGCGATAAATAATCAACAAAAAGTTTACCATTTAAGTGATCCATTTCATGTTGGATACAAACAGCGAGAAGTTCGTCAGCTTCTAACTCAAATGCTTGACCTTCAAGGTTAATTGCCTCGATTTTTACGCGTGACGGACGCTCAACTTTATCGTATATTTGAGGCACAGAGAGACAGCCTTCTTCATAAGGCTGCGTTTCTTGAGTCAGTGGAGTGACTTTGGGGTTGATGAACACCATCGGTTGATTTTTCTCTTCAGAAAGGTCCATGACAATAAGCTGAATATGATGATCAACCTGAGTTGCCGCTAAACCTATACCCGGTGCCTCGTACATGGTTTCTAACATATCTGCTGCAAGCTGACGAATATCATCAGTGACTTCTTCGACTGGCTTAGCAATGGTACGAAGACGGGGATCAGGAAAACTTAAAATAGGTAATAAGGCCATACTGTTCCTCATTTATGCCATTGATCAGAAAACCAACTGAAGGGAATGCTTGATCAAAAAATTGTGTGTAAAGTCGTTATTATAGCGCAACTACACACATAATTTTTAGGAATTATGATAATGAAAAAGGTTTTAAACGGCATACAATCATTTCATGCCTTGGGGTTAAAAAAACAACTGATTGCGGTTGCGATTTGTGCGGGATTAGGTATGAGCGTAAATCTGGCTCATGCAGCAAGTCCAAATGTCAGCCCTCCTTCTGTTAAAGCGGGTGCACCAAACGTTTATGTGGTGAAAAAAGGCGATACGCTTTGGGATATTTCTGGAAAATTCTTAAGCAAGCCATGGCGTTGGCCTGAAATCTGGGCAAGCAACAAACATGTGAAAAATCCTCACTGGATTTATCCAGGTGACAAATTGCTTCTTTGTAGCCTGAACGGTAAACCTTTAATTGGTAAAGATGAAGGCGATGGCTGTGATGGTATCATCCGTCGTTATTCTGGGAATACATCTAACTTACGCCCACAGGTACGTATTGAAGCGTTAAATAATAGTGTTCCTGTTATTCCACTGGCGCATATTCAACAATGGTTAGAACGGACATCTGTACTTCCTGCTGAGGCAATTGCCAATACGCCTTATATTCTGGGTACAGCGGATAACCGTGTCTTGGCTGGTAAAGGTCAAAGCGTCTATGTTCGAGGTCAAGGTCTCGAAAATGGTCAGCGTTATGGCGTATTCCGTGAAGGTCAACCTTATATCGTGTTAGACCAAAATGGTAAAAAGCAAAACTTAGGTGTTGAACTCACACAAGTGGCATCTGGCGTTGCAATTACCAGTGAAAATGACATTACTACGGTTGAACTCACGGATAGTTATAACGGCGAAGTTCGTCGTGGTGACCGTGTGATGCTTGAACAAGACGCGATGTTACCCACATTATTCTACCCGACTGATGCAAACCAAGTCCGTGACGGCGGTAAAGTCATCCGTGTGATGGGATCAATCGGTACTGCTGCGAAAAATGGTGTTGTTACGGTAGATCGTGGTACAGCTGATGGTGTTGAAATCGGTCAAGTGTTCAGCACATACCAAGAGGGTGAAACGGTACGTGATCCAAAAACCAAAGAGAAAGTAAAATTACCAGGTCAATATGTGGGTAGTGTTATGATCTTTAAGAGTTTTGATCGTATTAGCTATGCCTACGTATTGGAAAGTGAACTCCCAATCAAAGTGGGTTCAGACATCAAACCACCTCGTCTTGATGACTAAGTTCTAAACAATGTTGAGTCAACTATCACCCCATCACTACCAAACCGTGTTGGTGTGGTATTTGGTTCAACATTCTCTCTCAAGTTTCCAAAAAATTATTCAACATTTTGGAAGCTGTGAACAGGCAACACAATCACATCGTTTCCCAGAATGGAAACAGCTTGGTTTACATGCCAATCATTTAAAACGTTTGGACGAGTTTCTCAGCCCTGAGGGCCAACATAAATTCGAACAGATTGTACAGCTGATTCAGAAACACACAGACTTCATTCTCACGCCAAAAGATATTGACTACCCGACCCAACTCCTACCCTATTCAGATCATCCACCGATTCTATTCGGTCAGGGACAAGCACAAGCTTTATTACAACCGCAAATTGCGATGGTTGGGAGTCGGAAACCGAGTCCACATGGTCGCCAAGTTGCGTATGATTTTGCTTATTATTTAAGTGAAAAAGGTTTTTATATTAGCAGTGGTTTAGCTCATGGAATTGATGAAGCAGCACATCGTGGTGGCTTAAGCCATCATCGGACCATTGCCGTTGTGGGAACAGGCTTAGATACGGTTTATCCTTCTCAAAATAAGGCGCTTGCACAACAGATTGTTCAATCAGGTGCTATCGTGACTGAGTTTCTTCCAACCACAATGCCTTTACAGCAACATTTTCCGCGAAGAAATCGGATTGTGAGCGGTCTGAGTCTCGGTGTTGTTGTGATTGAGGCCGCACTACAAAGTGGGTCACTTATTACTGCGAATAAAGCGGCTGAACAAGGCAAGCTAGTGTTTGCGATACCTGGGCATATCTACAGTGAATTCCACCAAGGCTGCCATCAACTGATTCGTGAGGGTGCTATTCTCATCGATCATCCTGAACAAATTATTGAAGATTTGGCACTTCCAACCCAGTGGCAAACACAGCAACAACCAAGCAAAGAAAAAGAAATAGTCGAAGCGCCTGTACACATTCCAACGAATTTACTCCCTCTGTATCAGCAGCTTGATTGGGTAGGACAAGATTTAGATCAACTCGCACAAAGCTCCCCGACTTCTGCCGCAGAACTTACTGCCCAGTTAATGGAACTTGAGTTATTAGGATTATGTATGCAACAAGGTGGTCGCTATTTACGTTGTCGACCAATGCTTTAAAATAGTGAGTTCATATCTTTTACTTATCCTCATCCTATGATCACATCCTCAACATCTGAAGCAGCACAACTTTTAAAACAGGGTCAAGTGCTCGCCTATCCAACTGAAGCAGTTTGGGGCTTGGGTTGTGATCCATTGAATGAACAAGCGTTTCAAAATATTCTCGAACTGAAGCATCGCCCAATAGAAAAAGGCGTTATTTTATTAGCGGGTCATTTAAATCAAGTAGAGCACTTGCTACATCGTCTCAACGCTGAAATCCGCCAGCAAGTCATTGCAAGTTGGTCAAATCGTCAACCAACCGAGCGTGCAACCACATGGTTATTACCAGCGGATGAACAGATTCCAACATGGATTAAAGGACAACATCCTTTAGTGGCTGTACGTGTTACGACTCATCCTTTATGCGTCGAGTTATGCAATCATTTTGGTGGTTTTATTGTCTCGACGAGCGCCAATCCTGCGGGTCTTAATCCAGCCCAAAGTCTGCACGAAACAGAAAATTATTTTGGTAATTCGCTCAATTATTTAGAGGGTGAATTAGGGCTTAGCCAACAACCAAGCCGCATCCTCAATGCACTAACTGGTGAAGTCATTCGAGCATAATCAGTGAATTTCACACAAAAAAAAGCTCAGTTATATAGGGATAACTGAGCATAAAAAGGATGTGTAAATCACATCCAGAGGGTTCATCAATTTGGTTAGCAACTGCTTCATTCTAAAAACGAATCAGCTCGCTATGGAAAGTATTATGGATCAATCGTTCAACTTATACAAATATATTATTTATCTAACAAAAAATGTGAAAAGCGCACCATTTTTGTCAGTTTTCAAATTTCAATAAAATTATATTTTTATTTTTATTCAGCTTTTTTTTGATCGTAAATTTCGACATTATTGAAAATATATTTGTAAATCATATAGAAAGAATGAACGCCTAATAAATAATTTGGTGCGTTTGTTGCTATTTTAAACAAACACACCTCATCATTTCATATTTAAGAAGCCGTTTCAACTAACTGTGAGGGTACTTTCATGGTTTTCTTCTGTGCCATTATGATGCCGACTAGGATCATCATCCCACCAATCGTATGGTAGATTGTCCAATGCTCAGATAACCAAAGACTGGCAATGATTGCGGTAAATACTGGCATAAGATTCATAAAAATACTGGTACGGTTAGGGCCAATTGCTTGAACAGCCACCATCCACAATAAAGGCGCAATCAATGATGGAAAAACACCTGCATATAGCACGCTTGCAGCATTGTCAGCATTAATCCCATCTAAGCCAAACCAAAGTAAAAATGGTACGTGATACAACAACGCAAAGCCAATTTGTACATAAAGGCTGGTCAATAGCGGCAGCTTTAATTGCCATTTTTTGAGGAATACACCATAGAATGCGTAGAAACCAACCGCAACCACCATAACAGCATCGCCCCAGTGTCCACCCTGCTCAAATAAGCTGGAGATATGCCCCTGACTCATCACATAGATCAGACCTGCAAATGACAGTAAGCTGCCAAAGATTGCAAAGCGATTTGGCACATCTTTTAAGATCAGATAGGAAATAAAAATGGTAAAGACTGGAACAAAGGCATTCACAATTCCCATGTTGGTCGCCGTCGTATAGTGGGCAGCGGTATAAGACAGCCCTTGATATAACACCATCCCAAACGCACTCAACACGGCCAGTTTACCTAAATCTTTTCCAATCACCGCGCGTTGCTTCCACACTTTTGGCAGCATGAAAGGTGTTAAAATCAGAAAAGCGACAAACCAACGATAGAAGCTGATACTTACAGGTGAAATATAATCAGCAACATAACGCGTTACAGCGATATTAAGCGACCAAATTAACACTGCAATCAGTGGCAAAACAAATGCCCACTTTTGATATTTACTCAACTGAACCATCATCAATCTCAGCACATTTATCTGATGTGTGTATTGTGAAAGATGTCTAATTTAATTGAAATATCGTATTTCAGACATTTATATCGCAGTTACGACATGTGAATTTTAGAACAGATCCCATGTTCGCATCGCGTGCTCAACCACTTTATGCAGTTGCTCTACATTTGCGCCATCTCTTGCTTGTATGGTGAGTCCCTGTAAAACAGTGGCATAGAAATCCGCTATTTCTTGTAATGGTGCGGTTTCTGCAACATCCCCCTCTACGACGGCTTGTTGTAAACGCTCAAGTAATTTTTGTTTGGTCTTGAGCCTTTTTTCTAAAATATTGTGTTGCACCTCTTGAGCATGATCAGAACAGTTCATAGTCGCCACAACTAACATACAGCCCGAAGGTTTATCTGGCTGTGCCAAACGTTGCACGTTATCGTAAAGAAATAACTCAAAAGCAACTTTGGCAGTTTTAGCTTCTAAAAAAATGGCTTCAATTGGACAGGCTTCGTGTGCAAGATAATAATCGATACATTTATAAAACAGCGTCGTCTTATCTCCAAAACTACTATATAAACTCGGCGCAGTCAGTGCCAAAGCTTGTGTGAGATCACTAATCGACGTTGCTTCATAGCCATGCTCCCAAAATAACAACATCGCTTTTTCTAAGGCCTGTTGCTCATCAAAGCACTTTGGACGTCCACGCTTCTTTTTTGCTGGATGATCACAAGGTTCTTGTTCAGATACATTGTTATTTGTCATAAGGGTTACACATTATTTTATAACGATCATTATTAAATTAATTGACGCATCAATTTTTATCAACTATTTTATTTTATAACAATTGTTATAAAAATATCCCTATCGCCTAATTTTATTATCAAGACACTGATAATAAAGGAAAATTTTATGGAACACACTCCCTCTCCCGAAGCTCACCCCACAACGGTAACTCAAACTCAAGGTAGTTGGTTCGCGATCTTGGCTGTCGCAATCGCAGCTTTTGCTCTTGTAACCAGTGAGTTTCTGCCCGTTGGTGTGTTAAACAGCGTTGCAACTGATCTCAATATTTCAGTCGGTACGGCAGGTTTGATTATTACCTTACCTGGAGTTATGGCAGCGCTTGCAGCACCATTACTCCCGATCGTCGTCAAACAACTTGATCGTCGTTATGTACTCATTTTACTCACGGCGATCATGGTCATTGCCAACACCATTACTGCTTTTGCAGATAGCTTCCACGTCTTACTCTTGAGTCGACTGGTTCTTGGCATTTCAATTGGTGGCTTTTGGGCAACGGCGATTGCTTTAAGTGGAAAACTAGCACCCGCACATTTACCGATTGCCAAAGCAACAGCGATCGTGATGGCTGGTGTAACCTTCGCTACAGTACTTGGTGTGCCGATCGGAACATGGTTAAGTGAATTTTATGGTTGGCGAAGTGCATTTGGTATCACGGCGGCGATTGGCTTAGTGGTCTTAGTATTACAAATGATTTTCTTACCAAAACTTAAACCAGGTTCAGCCATTCATCTCCGTGATTTACCTGCATTGCTCCGCGAACCTAAAGCACGTAGCGGGATGCTGATCGTGCTGCTGATTGGTTTAGCGCATTTCTGCGCTTATAGTTACCTTGCACCCTTCTTTAAAAATATTGCAGGATTTGATGGTACAACGATCAGTTCACTGTTATTGCTGTACGGGATTGCAGGTATTTTTGGTAATGCTTTTGCAGGTTATAGTGGTAATTTAAATGTACGCTATACCCTCGCCTTTGTCGGCATTTGTTTTACCATCGTATTCTTTGGTTTCCCAATTTTTGCAATACATGAGTTTGGTGCTATTGTTTTAACAGCATTATGGGGCTTTGCATTCGGTGCATTCCCAACTTCAGCGAATATTTGGATGTTTATACACGCACCAAATGCCGTAGAAAAAGGTATGCCTTTATTCGTGGGATTGTTCCAAGTCATGATCGCAATAGGTTCACTTCTAGGTGGTTATGTCGTTGATCATTTCAATGAAAATATCTTAATTTATGGTGTGATTAGCTTTGTCGCATTAGCATTACTCAGTATTTTCACCTTAGCCAAAGGTTTAAATAACCCGAAAATTACCTGTGAAAATTAAACGTTGAGACCTCAAATGAAGCGTGCTGAGACTGAACAATTTCCCTTTCTGAATGGTATAGAAGTGCATGAATTTCTCTACCAAAAGGATGATGTTGTCAGTCCACATTCTTCACTTTGGGGTGACTTCAATTTTAGTTTAAATGGCACTTTAGAATTTGATATCGAAGGACAATACTACCTGTCCCCACCGAGCTATGGGCTTTGGTTACCACCTCGCACTGAGCATCAGTCACTGCCTGTAGAACATGAAATTCACTATATCTGTATTCGGCTACATCCTAGATATGGTCAAGCGTTGGGGTTGAGTTGCCGCTGTTTTAGCATTGAGCCTTTTTTTCGTTCTTTAGTGCTACAAATTTTGGAGCAACAAAAACAACAGGCTCAACCTGAATATCTCGAACACCTATTACAAGTTTTATTTGATCAGTTGAAACAAGCACCAGCCTATTCACATTATTTACCGCAAAGTACACATCCCATTCTCGCGCCAATTTTAGAAAAACTATCTGCACCAGACTCCTTTCATCAAAGTCTCCAACAAGTGTTGCAGCAATTTTCAGTCAGTGAACGGCATATCCTTCGTCTTAGTCAGCAAGAATTACAACTTTCTCTCTCGGAGTGGCGTAATCGAGCGAAAATCATCTTTGCGATCAATCAAATCCGTGAAGGTATGACTATTAAACAACTCGCATTTGCTTTGGGTTATCACCATAGTTCCAGTTTTATCGAATTCTTTAAACGCTATACAGGGCAAACGCCAATTCAACTAAAAAATGCATCCATTTAAATCAACTTCAATTTGAAATCAAAAACACTATTCTTTATTTGTATACATTCCGAATATGGGCATTGCACTTAGCTTGAATAGCAGTTAAAACAATGATGTTTTGCTACAACAACAAATTAGGACATATCTCATGAGCCAATCGGTTTATCACATTCCAGTTAAGGACATCAAAGGTCAAGATGTTGATCTAGATCAATACCAAGGCAAAGTTCTACTGATCGTGAACGTTGCATCAAAGTGCGGTTTAACGCCTCAATACGAAGGTTTAGAGAAGCTATATCAAGCAAAGAAAGATCAAGGTTTAGAGATTCTCGGTTTTCCAGCAAATAACTTCTTAGAACAAGAACCAGGTACAAATGATGAAATTCAGCAATTCTGCTCGCTGAACTATGATGTACATTTCCCACTTTTCGCAAAAATCTCAGTTGCTGGTGATGACAAGCACCCACTTTACCAAACCTTAACACAAGCAATTCCTGAGCGTACTGGTGAAGGTCCTTGGTGGAAAGATCTTGTTGATTACGGCTTAACACCAAACAATCCACCTGAAGTATTGTGGAACTTTGAAAAATTCCTTGTGAATAAAAATGGTGAAATTGTTGCGCGTTTTGCACCAGATATTACTGCAGATGACGAACGTATTGTGAGTGCAATCGAGGCTGAATTAGCAAAATAAATCAAATATTTATCGATATATATTTTAAAAAGCATGTTTAACATGCTTTTTTTATATCCATCATTTATGCATAGTTTTATCATTTTCAAACATCACATCCACATTATTTTAGCAACTTTAGGTTTAAATCATTTCATCGGCACTTCATTCACAAATAGGTGAACCATGAAAAATATTGCTAAAATTCTAATCTTATCGTTATCTACAGTAATCGCGGTTCCTGCTTTTGCGTCACCACATGACCATTCACCGCAAAAAGTCGTTAAACACTCTCAAGCACCTCAACATTCAAATGCGCAAAAGAATAAAGTTTATCCGTCTAAAGATTGGAAAGTAGGACAGAAAGTTCCGAGTGCATATCGCGGACAAGGTTATAAAATTAACTACACCCAATACAAACACCTGCATAAACCTGCCAAAAACCAGCAATGGATCAAGGTGAATGGTGACTATATTTTAATTAATGTCTTAAACCATTCGATTATCAAAATTTTAAATGGTTAATGGTCTAAGGTAGTAAATAAGGGACAGTTCATCGTGACTGTCCTTTTTATTTAAAAATTGTTTGCTCTTTGCAACAACCCATTCCCTCTCCACACTTTTTGATTATAGTGAGCGTCCTTTTTTATGATCTGGTGTGTGTTTTGCCATGATGGATAAATTCTCTATCAAAGCCTTTCTTTCAAGCATGACACTGCTTTCAGCATTCGCCTTGACTGGCTGTGATCAAGCACAGCAAGAAGATCATACGAATATCCAATCAGAACAGGCTATTGAACAAAATATGAGTGATGAAATTATGCAATCGAGTTCTGTTCAAGACACGCAAAATCTAAGCAAAGGCAATATGTTGAATATTGCTCGTGATATTGCAAAATTACAGCTCGAAACTGATGACTATATTGCTTTGCTAAAACAATCTCAAAATAGCTTAGAACAAGCAATTCAAAATAAAAATGTGCAACAACTGAAAGCAACGTCAGGCGATCTAAATCAAGAATTGCATGGTCTACACGATACGTTGCTTTCACTTAATTTAAAAAGTAATGAAATTGATCAAATTCGCCAAAATCTTCTCGTTGCCAATCAACAGTTACTCAACATGCCGTTGCTTCATGGTCAATTTGATCTTGCTAAAATCAACTTTGAGCAGATTGAGAAACAATTGAATACTATCCAAATGGATATGGTGAAGTTAGCAAGCTTAGTTTTAAAGAGTACCAATAACACTCAAAACTCAGCAGCATAAACTTTCATTTTCAAACTAATAAGAATACTAAGATTGCGATGGAACTTTAAATCGCCTATCCATCGCGGTCATTTGTTGATGTGATCTTCTATGAGCATCCGATTGCTCTAAAGACGAGAGTGTCAGGCCATACTGAGTCATTTTTTTATATTTTTCCAACTCAAGATTAAGTTCTTGAACACGTTGTTTTAGTTCGATCGATATAAATTGACTGGATTGTGCCAAAGCCACCCAACCCGCTTGAATCTTATATTTTGGATTGTCGTGTGCCAGTTGTTTTTCAATCCATTGATACAATTTTTCAGCACGCTGATGTGCTTCAAATTTATAAGCAAATAACGTCGTAGAAAGTACAAGTTCAGGGATTTTACCCATTAACTTCATTTCAACTTGTCTTAGTTGATAAGCATATAAATCAACACGGTATTTCAATAAATTGTGATTAAACCACTCTGCAAAATCGACGAGCAAGTACATCAAATGATCACGTTGCATTAACAACTGCTGCTTTTCTTGTAAGGGCTTACGCTGCTCTATTTTTTGAATTCGCCATGTTCTATAAACTGCAAAACTACCTACCACAAAAGCGCCAATCGAACCTGAAACAATGCCACCAATTGCAGCGCCAATCGCCAAACTATTTTTTACCAAAGATTGATTCGGCTTATACTGCCAATCAGGGCGGATCGATAGTTGATGTCGAGTTGTATGAAAATTACGATAAACTGCAAAGCCAGTGTTCATCAAAGGAACAGGCAGATAGTCATCTACATGTCCTGAACCTTGCAGACTATTTTGTGCCGTGCGTTGCACAGACTCATAACTCAGCGCTAAATCAGCAAAGACGGATGGATAATGTTCCTGTAAATCGGCCAACTCAATATTCACAATGATCGCAATATGTGGATGACTTTTTGCAAAGTTCTCAATGATCTCCCGCTCCAAACTACATTTCACCTGCATTGGCGTTCCATCAACAATCAGATCAAAACCAGCTAAATGAGCATGTTCTACAAACTCAATGCTATGCCCTTGTTGCGTTAAGTTATACGCCACTTGCTGTTTTGCGAGATAGGATGAAAGCTGTAACAGAGCAGCTTGATGATCGAAATTTGGCGCTGGAATTTGTTTTAAATTATAAAATGCTTCTGGCTCACCATTTGATGCTGTCACTAGAGCATCTAAAACTAATGGGTTAATCTGTAAATAATTCCAAATAAACCCAAGACTATGACTCGAAGCATTGACACCACTCACTAATTTCAAATCACGATCTGAAAATATAGTCTGCAAAGCATGATTTGCAACTTTGTGACGATCTAAATGCATCACAATTTCTTGATTGTTAAGCAATTTAGGTGCTGTTTCTACAATGTTTTTATAATAAGGGATGCGAAATTCATCTGCTGATAGCCAATGATTGAGTGAATAACCAATCTCTTTTAGCTTTTGTTGAATATCAGAAAAAGGATTTTCCCCATTAATTGCTTCAGCTTGCAAAGTTTCAGGTAAGATCAATGACACTGCCAAATGTGTGAGCTGCTGATAGCGTGCTTGTTGTTGGATTTGATCTAAGTTTCCTAGATGTTCTAAGGCCTCAACTACATCGCTGTGTCCTTGCTCATTCACATAATGATTTCGACTTAAAAGACAATGAATAAAGTTGTAATAAACCTGTTCAGGCTGCACAGGTTGCTGTTGCAACAGCGCATGATAGTTTTCTATTGCCGTTGACCAATCTGCTAAACGATAGGACAACTCAGCCAAAGCAAGCGTCAACTGAATATCTTCATATTCATCCTTGAGCTGTTTTAAGATACTCAACTTTAATACACTATCTTTACATTGATCTAAATCTGCAATGATCTCAGCTCTCTCACTGGAGCTCAATGCTGGCTTGGCATATTGCAATCTAAACAGTAATCCTTGCTCAAACCATTCATAACGATACGCATGTTTTGAATAATGAGGAATGTAGACTTGATCAATAAGACGGATGAGTCTTAACGAACATTGAATATCTTCGGCTGTATGATGTTGAAAAGACCAGTGCTTCGGTAATATTTGATGAAAAATTTGAGTGTAAAAGCTTGCTGTTAATTCAGGTTGAGCCAATGTCACGAGCTTCAATTGATCTTTTACGGATAAATGATGCCCTTGTTGTTCAATGCGATCTAAACGCAACTTTAAGACATTGCTTGCTAACATACACTTCCTAATCGAATTTTTATAAGCGCTATTTATTAAATAAAAACTGAGATCGACAACTTAATAATTTCTCTAAAGCACCATCTTATTATGTTTTTGGCGAATAAAAAAGCCACCTTACGGTGGCTTTCTCAATCTTAAATCAACACTGATTAAAGTGCACGATTCTTGATTTTACGAATCGTTTCGAGCTGAGCTGCAGTTTCTGCAAGCGAAGCTAGTGCAGCGGCAGAATCCAAATCACTCTTTTGATTTGCAAGCAATTGTTCAGCTTGTTTACGAGCTTCTAAAATTGCTGCTTCATCTAAGTTGTCAGCACGGATTGCAGTATCTGCAAGCACCGTAACAACATGAGGTTGAACTTCTAACACACCGCCTGATACATAAACGATTTCTTCTGTACCATTTTCCAACTGAACACGAATCGGACCCGGTTGGAGTAAAGTTACGAGTGGCGCATGTCCAGGTAAAATACCTAATTCACCGCCCGCACCTTTTGCGATTAACATCGTAACTTGTCCAGAGTAAATCGACTCTTTAACACTTACGACATCACATTGCATAGTCGCCATGAGATGATCTCCTTAAATTAGAGTTTCTCAGCTTTAGCAATCACTTCGTCAATACCACCAACCATATAGAACGCTTGTTCTGGGATGTGATCGTATTCACCAGCTAATAGACCTTTAAAGCCACGAATCGTTTCTTTAAGCGGTACTAATTTACCAGGAGCACCAGTAAATACTTCAGCTACGTGGAATGGTTGAGAGAAGAAACGTTGGATTTTACGCGCACGGTAAACAACCAATTTATCTTCTTCAGCTAACTCATCCATACCCAAGATTGCGATGATGTCTTTGAGCTCTTTATAACGTTGCAATACGTTCTGTACAGAACGTGCAATTTCATAGTGCTCTTGACCAACAACTAATGGGTCTAACTGACGTGAAGTAGAGTCTAGTGGATCGATCGCTGGGTAAATACCAGAAGATGCGATGTCACGGCTCAATACTACTGTTGCATCTAAGTGAGCAAACGTTGTTGCAGGTGATGGGTCAGTTAAGTCATCGGCAGGTACGTATACTGCTTGGATCGATGTGATCGAACCAGATTTAGTAGACGTAATACGCTCTTGAAGAACACCCATTTCTTCTGCAAGTGTCGGTTGGTAACCTACCGCAGATGGCATACGACCTAACAATGCTGATACTTCAGTACCTGCAAGTGTATAACGGTAGATGTTATCGACGAATAATAATACGTCACGACCTTTACCATTTTCGTCTTTTTCATCACGGAAGTATTCAGCCATAGTCAAACCAGTTAACGCTACGCGTAAACGGTTACCTGGTGGCTCGTTCATCTGACCGTAGACCATTGCTACTTTGTCAAGAACGTTAGAATCTTTCATTTCGTGATAGAAGTCGTTACCTTCACGAGTACGCTCACCAACACCAGCGAATACAGATAAACCTGAGTGCGCTTTAGCGATGTTGTTGATTAACTCCATCATGTTAACGGTTTTACCAACACCCGCACCACCGAATAAACCAACTTTACCACCTTTCGCGAACGGGCAAAGTAAGTCGATGACTTTAATACCAGTTTCTAAAAGATCAGTAGAAGCTGCTTGTTCAGCATAAGAAGGTGCTTGACGGTGAATCGGTAAACGCGCTTCAGTCGCTACAGGACCTGCTTCATCGATTGGGCGACCCAATACGTCCATGATACGACCAAGCGTAGCAGGACCTACAGGAACAGAAATCGGTGCATTTGTGCTAGTTACATTAAGGCCACGTTTAAGACCTTCTGTAGAACCCATTGCGATGGTACGAACAACACCATCGCCAAGCTGTTGCTGAACTTCTAAAGTAGTTTCAGTACCGTCAACTTGGAGAGCGTCATAGATCTTAGGAACGCTATTGCGCTCAAACTCGACGTCGATAACCGCGCCGATGATCTGAATGATACGACCGCTACTCATTGCTGTCTCCTCAATTCAAACTTAATAATGTTAAACGGCAGCGGCACCGCCAACGATCTCGGAAATTTCCTGAGTAATCGCGGCTTGACGCAGCTTGTTGTAAATGAGTTGTAGGTCTTTAATCAATTGTCCCGCGTTGTCTGTCGCTGCTTTCATCGCGACCATACGAGCTGACTGCTCACATGCAACGTTTTCAATCACACCTTGATAAACCATAGACTCGATATAGCGAACCAACAAACCATTTAACAATTCTTCTGCTTCTGGTTCGTAGATATAGTCCCAACCATAAGTACGGTTGAGATCATCGCCTTCTTCTGCTGGTGCTAAAGGAACAAGTTGTTCTACTTTAGGCTGCTGAGTCATTGCATTAACGAAGCCATTTGATACGAGGTAGATACGATCTAATTCGCCCTTATCAAATGCATCAAGCATGACTTGTACTGAGCCAGTTAACTGTTCCAAGCTTGGCGCATCGCCAAGTTGGGTAGTTGCACCAAGCACTTTACCGCCGTAGCTTTTAAAAAACGAAACCGCTTTTTGACCAATCAAAGCAAATTCAACTTCAATTGACTGCTCTTGTTGTGCTTTGACATGCTGCACAACTTTCTTGAACAAGTTAATGTTCAAGCCACCTGCCAAACCACGATCTGAAGACACAACGATATAGCCAACACGCTTAACAGGGCGGTCAACCATATAACGGTGTTTATATTCAGGGTTTGCTTGTACCAAGTGAGCAATTACACGGCGCATATTATCGGCATACGGACGGCCCTGAGCCATGCGCTCTTGCGCACGACGCATTTTCGAAGCAGCTACCATTTGCATCGCGCGAGTAATCTTTTGCGTGCTCTTGATACTAGCTACTTTGGCGCGAATTTCTTTTAAATTTGCCATACGCTTAACCTAGTATTCGAAAGCTCTTTCGAGCCTTCGAAGGTTGATCCGTGAACCAAACTTAACTAAAGATAAACTTAGTAAGTTTGAGTCGCTTTGAAGCTCTCAATACCTGATTTGATCGCTGCTTCGATGTCTTTGTTGTAATCACCAGTTTCATCGATCTGTTGCATTAACGCAGCATGTTCAGAACGGAAGTAAGAGATTAACGCAGTATCAAAGTCTACGATTTTCTTCACTTCAACGTCAGCCATGTAGCCTTCGTTAGATGCATATACAGAAACAGCTTGGTCAGCGATAGAGTAAGGAGCATATTGTTTTTGCTTCATTAACTCAGTTACGCGTTGACCATGTTCAAGTTGCTTACGAGTTGCTTCGTCAAGATCAGAAGCAAACTGAGCAAACGCAGCCAATTCACGGTATTGCGCTAAAGCGGTACGGATACCACCAGACAATTTTTTGATGATCTTAGTTTGAGCAGAACCACCAACACGAGATACAGAGATACCCGCGTTCACAGCAGGACGGATACCTGCGTTGAATAATGATGTTTCTAAGAAGATCTGACCGTCAGTAATCGAAATTACGTTTGTAGGTACGAATGCAGATACGTCACCAGCTTGAGTTTCAATAATCGGTAATGCAGTTAAAGAACCAGTTTGACCTTTAACTTCGCCGTTAGTGAATTTCTCAACATAGTCAGCAGAAACGCGAGAAGCACGTTCAAGAAGACGAGAGTGAAGATAGAATACGTCACCTGGATACGCTTCACGACCTGGTGGACGACGTAACAATAATGAAATTTGACGATAAGCAACAGCTTGCTTAGACAAATCATCATAAATAATTAACGCATCTTCACCACGATCACGGAAGTATTCACCCATTGTACAACCAGAGTACGGAGCTAAATACTGCATTGCTGCAGGATCAGCTGCCGCAGCTGCGACAACAGTTGTATACGCCATAGCGCCAGTTTCTTCTAGCTTACGTACAACGTTTGCAATTGTTGATTGTTTTTGACCAATCGCAACGTATACACATTTAATGCCAGAGTTTTTCTGAGCGATGATCGCGTCGATCGCCATTGCTGTTTTACCAGTTTGACGGTCACCAATAATCAACTCACGCTGACCACGACCTACAGGGATCATGGTATCAACTGATTTATAACCAGTTTGAACAGGTTCGTCGACAGACTGACGCCAAATTACACCTGGTGCTACTTTTTCAACAGCATCAGTAAGTTTTGCATCAATAGGGCCTTTACCATCAATTGGATTACCCAAAGCATCTACGACACGGCCAAGAAGTTCAGGACCAACTGGAACTTCTAATACACGACCTGTACAACGAGCTTTTTGACCTTCTTGCAGGCTTAGGTAGTTACCTAAAACAACGGCACCCACTGAATCCTGTTCTAGGTTCAGTGCCATACCAAATAAGCCGCCGTCGAATTCGATCATTTCACCGTACATTGCATCCGCAAGACCGTGAATACGCACGATACCGTCAGATACCATGACGATGGTACCTTCGTTCTTAGCGGTCGCGCTGGTGTCCAGATCGCCGATACGCTGTTTAATGAGCGCACTGATCTCGGATGGATTCAGTTGTTGCATTGCGCTATTCCTCAATCTTTTTTAAGTTCAGTCTTTTTGCAATTACGCAAGAAGACGAGTCCGCATTTTTTCAAGCTTGTTAAGCGCAGAGTCATCTATCACTTGGTCGCCTGCACGAATCACAACACCTGCGATTAACGCTGGATTAACGCTAACAGTAACATGAACTGTTCTGTTGAAACGTTTTTCAAGCGCATGAGCCAAAATGTGCTCTTGTGTCGCATCAATTGGGAAAGCAGATTCAACTTCTACTTCCAATGTGTTGTTGTTCTGCGATTTAAGTAATTCGTATTCTGCTTCGATTTCAGGCAATAAAGTTAAACGATCATTGTCTGCAAGAAGTGTCAAAAAGTTCGACACTGATTGAGATTGATCTTCACCTAAAACCTTAGCAAAAAGACCTACTTGTTCCGCAGGAGTCAGCTCAGGGCGATTTAAATAAGCGGAAAATGCTTCATCTTGCACCGCAGCACTGAGCAGTTGTAACGCATTTGACCAAGCGTCAGTTGCATTCTGCTCAGATGCATAAGCAAATGCTGCTTTGGCGTAAGGGCGTGCTAACGTCAAGAGTTCAGCCATATTCGCCTCGCTTAAAGTTTAGCAGCCAGCTGAGTCAGCATGGCATTATGAGCTTCTGCGTCAACTTGTTGGTTCAGAATTTTTTCTGCGCCAGCAACTGCCAAAGCAGCAACTTGTTGACGTAATTCTTCGCGAGCAGCATTGATATCTTGATCAACAGTTTCTTTCGCCTGTTGACGAATACGCTCACCTTCAGCTGATGCTTGGGTACGAGCTTCTTCTACCAATTGTGCTGCACGACGGTTCGCTTGTTCGATCAATTGAGCCGCTTGTGCTTTTGCTGCGTCTAATTCTGCCTTAACTTGTGCTTGCGCATCAGCAAGGTCAGCTTTTGCTTTTTCAGCAGCATTTAAGCCATCAGCAATTTTACGCTGACGCTCACTAATCGCATTGATTAGTGGTGGCCAAACAAACTTCATGCAGAATGCGACGAACATCGCAAATGCAATTGCTTGACCAATCAATGTGAGGTTGATATTCATTTCGCTATTCCTCAATATGTGGATTTAGGAATTAAGCTATTAACCTACAAATGGATTAGCGAAGATGAAGAACAAGCCAATACCAACACCGATCATAGGCACAGCATCAAGAAGACCCGCGATTAAGAACATACGAGTTTGAAGTTGTGGAGCCAATTCTGGTTGACGAGCAACAGCTTCTAAGAAGCGACCACCTAAAAGACCGAAACCAATCGCAGTACCTAAAGCACCGAAAGCGATCAAGATAGCAGATGCAATTGCAACTAGACCTAAAGTGAGTTCCATGAAAAATTCCTCAGAGGTTAGGTTATTACCAAATTAAACTAAAATTTAAGCCCAACCATCAGGTGATAGTTAGGCAATACCATTAATGCTTTTCGCTTGCCATGCTCAAGTAAACGATGGTCAGCATCATAAAAATAAATGCTTGCAGCGTGATTACAAGAATGTGGAAGATAGCCCAAGGCACAGATAACGCCCACTGGATCCAGAACGGCAATAATGCGATCAAGATGAAGATCAACTCACCCGCATACATGTTACCGAACAGTCGTAGAGCCAACGAAACTGGACGAGCAAGGAAAGTTACTAATTCCAAAATTAAGTTCACTGGAATCAATAACGCTTTTGCAACTGGGTTACTTGGGTTAAATGGGTTAAGTGCCAATTCACCGACGAAACCGCCGATCCCTTTTTCACGAATACTATAGAACAAAATTAACGCAAATACTGACAACGACATACCTAAAGTAATGTTAGGGTCAGTAGATGGGACAACCTTGAAGTAAACGTGGTGAGGGTCCATACCAAATACGCTTGCACCAATTTGTTGAGCTAGATAAGGAATCCAGTCAACAGGAATCAAGTCCATTGCGTTCATGAGGAAAATCCACACGAAAATGGTCAATGATAAAGGAGCAATTAAGCGTGATTTGCCGTGGAAAGTATCACGTACACTTGAGTCTACAAACTCGATAATCATTTCAATTGCAGACTGGAATTTAGTTGGAACACCTGCATTTGCAGCTTTCGCAACTGTCCAGAACAACAAACAGAAAATCACACCAAGTCCGATAGACCAACCCATTGAATCCAAGTGAATTGCAGTGAACCCCATCGATTGAGCTTCTTCAGCAGTCTCAGCTAACTTCCATGTACCATCAGGCATTTTGCCATAGGTCATATTGGTCAAGTGATGCTTGATATACTCGGTCGAAGTCAGGGCATGTTCTTCAGCAGCCATAAATCACACCTGGTCAATGTCAATCATTAAAAAGGAGAGAAACGAATCTTGCGGACTGCAATGACCCCGCTTCTACTCCCAAAAATCTCAAATGTGTTTTACCCTCGTTTTTGTAGTCGCGACACCCAAAATGGCGCGACCCACGACATCGCTTGTACGAGAATAAATCCACTAAACAATGCAACCGGTGACAGCGGTTTAACATTGCTCAAAATTAATATAAAACCCACGATCACAATCGCAAACTTACCAAGCATCCCTCGATACATGTTCAGCATGACTTGTTTTGATGCTCTAGCGCCTGCCGTTCTAAACGACTGCCAAGCAAAATAACAATGTGCCAACCAACATACCAAAGCTCCAAGCGCAGCACTTAACGCGGCAGTTGTATCTTTAATCGCCCATGCAAGTAATGCTGCAACAGGAATCATACATGCTTGTAAGAAGACCAAAGCTTTTGCTAATCGTCGGTCAATCATGCGACTAGTTCGGCTCATTTTTTACCCACTTACAGCGTAACTGCTTGACAAGTTTTGTTGATGATCGTTTCGAATCGCAGGCATTATAGAGTTACACCCCTGAACATGCAATCTTTTCTCGACTTAAGTCTGCTTTTTTCGTTACCATATTTTCTGACGATAGAGTCAACTCATTTTTATTTTTTTCATCATTTTTGCGCACTTAATACGCACTTATCGGTTTTTGAAGCCAATTTTTTCCAAGCAGTCACGAAATTGTCTTCTCCACGCATACTTTCATCAACTGACTCGAAAACTAATGGGTTCAGTTTCTGATATTGACTTGGTGTTGCTGAAATTTCAGCCAATAAACACATTTGTGTCTTCGGACGGTTATCTTTTAAGTATTTTATTTGAGCAGCTGTTGGCGCAATATGAGGGTCATCCGTAAGCGCACCTGAAAATTTTAGATTTAAGGCTCTTTCAAGATATTGATAGGCATCGTGATAAGACCAATATGGCTTGGCTTTATTTGAACTATCGAATTGTTGTGATGCTTGTAACATCTGTTGAGCAAAGTCTTTGGCATTGGCAAGATATTTTGCCTTATTTTCTGGATACTGTTGCCCACGTAAAGTCGCGATGAAGAACGCAATACGAACGGCATTATTTGGTTCTAGCCACACATGACTATCAATCGTATTCGGCAAAGCATTACCACGCAAACTACGTAGCGGTAAAATTGTTAAAATGCCTGAGTCTAAAAGTGCAATCGCCTTTTTGTTCTGCCCGAGTAGTTTTTCTAAGGGTGCTTCATGAACCTTGCCCAACCAAATCACCAAAGAAGCATCTTGAATTGCCTTACGATGTGCTGGTGTAAGTTGTACATCATGACCACTTTGATCGCCCAATAGCAACACAGGCTCTTCTACATCTTTGGTCACTTCTTTCGCAATCAAGTAAATTGGATGTGTTGACACAACTAAACTTTGCGTCCACCCCCATGTACTGAACATCGAAACGAAAACAAAAATGAGAAGGCGGGACATCACAGTATTACTCAAAAAGCGAAGCATGTTATAATATAACAAAAGCAGATGATTGCCTACGTCTATTTTTGCTATACCCAGCTACCTATCGTGATGTCTACTATATATAGATAGTTATAAATGATTTGCATGGTATGATAGCTGCAAAACAATGAGGACAACTTATGAGTTCTTGTTCACATGAACATGATAATGCTTTACACGGTGTTCACGGCCATCATGATATCAAAGCTCGACTTGCTGAAGCAGAGATTCTTTGTACTGCGGTTGGCGCACGCCTCACACCTTTACGTAAAGAAGTGCTTGAACTCATTTTAAATGCCTCTGCACCAATGGGTGCTTATGACTTATTGGCAAAAATAAAAGGTCAAGCAGATCGCCCTGCTGCCCCACCTACAGTTTATCGAACATTGGATTTCTTATTAGAAAAAGGCTTAATTCATCGCCTGACTTCTATTAATGCCTATATTCCATGTTGTCATCCGCGCGAAGGACATCAGGCTGCATTCTTAATATGTACTGAATGTCATTCTGTAAAAGAAGCTTCGGCTCAAGGCTTAATTCAACAACTAGATCAACTTGCTGCCTCAGACCAATTTTCTGCTCAACACAGCATTATTGAGATTTCAGGAAAATGTCATCAGTGCAGCACACACCAGTAACACCGCCCATCATTCGACTAGAGAATATTTCTGTTCGTCGAGATGAACGGGATATTTTGCGTAATGTCGATTTCGCTTTACAGGCAAAAGAGATTGTGACGCTTATCGGCCCGAATGGTGCTGGCAAATCAACATTAATTAAAATCTTGCTTGGCATTATGTCGCCAAATAAAGGAAAGGTTCATTTTTCTAAAAAATTAAAAATGGCTTATGTACCTCAGAAGTTCAACCCTTCTGCTAGCCTCCCTTTACGTGTGCAAGATCTACTGGATTTAGAAATTTGCGAAAGTAATCTTCGTCAAGAAATTGTTCGCGATACAGGTATTCAAAAACTACAGCAATCCAAGGTACAGCAACTTTCAGGTGGTGAACGTCAACGCGTCCTTTTAGCTCGTGCTTTACTCCGCCAACCTGACATTTTAGTGCTTGATGAGCCGATGCAAGGTTTAGACATTCAGTCCGAAGCTGAACTTTATGAATATGTTCGTAGCCTACCTGAACGTTATGGTTGCGCTGTGCTGATGGTTTCCCATGATCTACAATGGGTCATGCAAGGTACTCATCGTGTTGTATGTCTAAACAAACATATTTGTTGTAGCGGTCTACCTGAGAGCATCCAGCAGCATCCAGAGTATCAAGCGATTTTTGGTACACAACGAATGTTCTATCAGCATCACCATAATCATTGTGGACATAGTGACCATGCTGAACCCTGTTCACATGACCCTCGCCCACATATTCACCCTGAACCAAAGGTCTAAGCCATGATGGAATGGTTACAACTGCTCTTACCTGCTTGGATCATGGGGAGTCTGTTAGTTTTTCTCACCGCCCCTCTCGGCTGTCTGATGCTATGGCGAAGAATGTCTTTCTTTGCCGACACGATGGCACACGGTACTTTGCTCGGTGTGGCAATCGCAGGAATTCTACATTTACCCTTTTGGCTAGGGGTTGGCTGTTTAGCCGCGCTGTTAGTGGCAATTTTATGGATTTTGCATGATTCACGCTTACCCAATGATGCACTGCTTGCTCTCTGTTCAGCCACACTCCTGTGTTCAGGTTTACTACTAATTCAGCAAGTGCCGAGCTTACGTCCTGAATTGCTCAGCTATTTATTTGGTGATCTATTAAGTATCGAATGGGCTGATTTACCCATGTTTGCAATCGTGATCAGTGCTGCACTTGTCGTACTCTATCGCGCTTGGTCTGCACAAATTCAAATTGCGATTGATCCAGATATTGCTATGAGTGAAGGGGTCAATGCTAACTGGCAACGCCTGATCTTTATGTTGCTACTCGCTTTATTTACCGTCCTCGCTTTACGTGCCGTTGGCTCATTGCTTATGGGTGCACTACTGGTTATTCCTGCATTAAGTGCCCGTTTACTCGCGCACTCACCCAAACAAATGGTGATTTGGGCTTTCGTTTTGGCACAATTTGGCGTAACTGTCGGTTTATGGTCGAGTGCTGCCTTAAATATCGCAACAGGTTTAAGCATTGTGTTATGTATGGCACTTACTTTCGCAGCAATTTTTGCAGCGCAAAAATTTAAATCAATCACACCTTCGTCAGTAAGTGATTAACTCGCTTGCTGAATGGCACTCAGCAATGCCGCCGCACAGCTAAACATAACAGCAAAACTACGATTTAAATATTTTTGTTGTTTCGGTGAGCGAAGCAACCTCAATATTTTTGATGCGAGTCCTGTATAGGCTGCCATCACGATTAAATCAATCATCACCATCGTGATTGCCATGATCAGATATTGCAGCCATTGTGGTCGACTTAAATCTAAAAACTGCGGCAGTACCGCCAATAAAAAAACGATCGCTTTAGGATTACTCATGTTGACGATAAAGCCTTTGAAGACCAATACCGAAGCTGATGTATTTTTCTGTTCAGTTTGTATATCAATCGTTTGAACAGGTGCAGTCCACTGCGCATAAGCCAAATACAACAAATAAATCACACCAAACCATTTCACGACTTGGAATGCCCAAGGCGTTGTGGCAAAAAGTACCCCCACCCCTGCTGCGACAATCAAAATTTGAATGATTAAAGCCAGTTGAAGACCAATCGCATTCCAATAACCACGCCTAAAGCCATAGTTCAAACCACTCGACATCGATGCGATAGCACCTGCTCCCGGAGAGAGACTAATCACCCAACACGCCAACATGAAGGCAAACCACACTTGAAAGGCCATAATTAAACAGACAAATAAAAGTGGAATTATACCGTTTTATTACCGCAATTTGCTGCTATTTCATACAGTAAAAAAGAATAAATAAACTATTAAGCAGCAACAACATCAGGCACAATATTTCTTTTTGCCGTCTTTCTAAAAATAACTGAGGAGATATTAATGACTGCTCAATCTGTCATTCTTCCATTACCTTCTGATCATGCACGTTTTATTGTTTTACGTTTAAAAGATTTAACTGTTTCTGAATTAAAACAACAAATTGAAGCATTACTATCGACTCGTGACCGTTTAATTACCCAGCATCCAAATGATCAGATTAAAACAGCCATCGCTTTTGGTCCTGAGCTTTGGGCAAAACTTTATTCAGAAACGCCTGAGGGCTTTAAGCAACTTGATCCTCAGCAAGGTGCTTTTAATATGCCTGTCGTTCCTGCGGATGTATTTATTCATATTGCCAGTGCAAGAGCAGATATTTGTTTTGCAATTAGCCAAGCTTTCTTTCACGGCATTCAGGATAAAGTTGAAGTTCTAGATGAGCGTGCCTGCTTCCGATTCTTTGATGGTCGTGATATGACAGGCTTTATTGATGGTACTGAAAATCCTCAGTTCCCAGATGATCGTGCTGAAACAGCGCTGCTTCCTGAACAAGCCAATACTTTTGCAGATGGCAGCTTTATCTTTGCACAGCGCTATATTCATGACTTAGCGAAATGGCAAAAACTCAAAGTCGATGCTCAAGAACATGTTTTTGGTCGCACCAAACTTGAATCAATCGAGTTAGATGATGACGTAAAACCTGAAAATGCACATGTTGCGCGAACTGTGGTTGAAGATGAACAAGGTGAAGAAATGGAAATCTTACGCCACAGCCTGCCTTATGGTGATGGTAATGGTGAGCAAGGTTTATTTTTCGTGGCTTATACCAATGACTTAACCATTATCGATGCCATGCTAAAACGCATGTTTGGCACATCAGGTGACGGTATCCATGATCGCCTATTACATTTCACTACGGCAATCGATGGCGCGTATTATTTTGCACCTAGTGATGAGCTACTTGAAGAAATTTTAGAGGCGTAAAAGAGGCATAAAAAAGGAGCATAAGCTCCTTTTTTCGTTCTATTAGAATGGAATTCGCTTATAGCGACGATATTCTGGATGCCAAAAAGACTCTTCGATTTTTTGTTTCAGCAACTCATCATTGATCATTACAGCAACGCCATCCTGAATCGCAGCTTTTGCAACATCAAACGCAATGACTTTTGAAACACTTTGAATCTCACCTAATGATGGTAATAAATCAGCCTGCGGATCTTGAAGCAATGGTGAGCAATCTGCCAATGCACGACTGGATGCCATCAACATATTCTCAGTGATTCGAGTCGCACCACTCGCTACAACACCCAAACCGATACCTGGGAAAATATAAGAGTTATTACATTGTGCAATGTGATACAACTTACCTTGATAATTAACTGGAGCAAATGGACTACCTGTTGCAATTAAGGCTCGCCCTTCCGTCCATTGCACGATATCTGCTGGAACAGCTTCAACACGAGAGGTTGGGTTAGACAAAGGCATCACGATAGGACGTTCACAATGCTGTGCCATTGTCTTAATAATTTGTTCAGTAAAGAGTCCTGGTTGCCCAGAAACACCAATTAATACCGTCGGCTTGGCATTCTGTACAACATCCATCAATGAAATCACTTCATCGATATTTGCCCATTGCTCTACAACTTCGGCCTTTTGCGCTAACTTACGTTGGAAATCGAGTAAGTTTGGCTGATTCTCAGTAATCAATCCAAAACGATCCACCATAAACACACGCGCACGCGCTTCAGCGTCTGTCAGACCTTCTGCCACCATTTGTAGGATAATTTGCTCTGCGATGCCACAGCCTGCTGAGCCAGCACCTAAGAACGTTACAACCTGATCTTTTAACTGCTTGCCAGCAGCTTTACTCGCTGCCAATAAACTACCGACTGAAACCGCAGCCGTGCCTTGAATATCATCATTAAAGCAGCAGATTTTGTCACGATACTTTTCTAAAAGCGGCATCGCATTTTTTTGAGCAAAATCTTCAAACTGAATTAGGGCTTTAGGCCAGCGACGCTTAATTGCAGTAATGACTTTGTCGACAAAATCATAATATTCATCACCGCTAATACGTGGCTGTCGCCATCCCATATAAATCGGGTCATTTAGCAGCTGTTGATTATTGGTTCCAACATCAATGGTAATCGGTAGCGTATAAGCTGGGCTAATCCCACCACAAGCGGTATAAAGTGACAACTTACCGATTGGGATGCCCATACCACCAATCCCTTGGTCACCCAAACCTAATATCCGTTCACCATCCGTAATCACAATGACTTTTACATTGTTTTTATTCACATTTTGCAAAATATCTTCGATAAAATCGCGATCAGGGTATGAAATGAAAATACCACGATGGCGACGATAGATATCCGAGAAACGCTGACATGCTTCACCCACAGTCGGTGTGTAAATTACTGGCATCATTTCTTCTAAATGATTTTCGATCAGATGATAGAACAACGTTTCATTGGTATCTTGAATATTGCGCAAATAGATGTGTTTATTTATATCGTCATTAAATGCACAGAACTGTTGATACGAGCGCTGGCTTTGTTCTTCTATGGTCTCAATAATATGAGGCAGTAAACCGTGTAAATTAAAATTGCTACGTTCTTCTTGCGTAAAAGCAGAACCTTTGTTGAGTAGTGGTAACTCTAAAAGTGTATAACCTGCATAAGGGATGTAAAGAGAGTGTTTATTTGGGTTTCCTGATGTCATTGCCTATCTCATTTGCCTGCTTAGCATCTGAAAAGTATGTCTTTCATACTTTGCAAAATACTTTGTAGCTATAAGCTTAAGGCCATTTCTCATAAAAATGGTATTTTAAAAAGTGATACTCATTTTGCTGAGTATTCAATAAAAACATACTATAAAAACAATTCAAGTAAATACTTTTATTTCAAACATTTACAGAAATACGCTATAAACACCTTATCCTTCCATCATTTTTGTTTAATCTTTAATTTGTATTTAAATCATTTTATTTAAAAATACCAAAATCCATTTTCGAAATATTCATTTTATATTTCACGTATTTCCAATTCTTTCCTTTCCTCATCTTTTATCAATTGAGCATGAACAGAATCTAATCATCAAATCTCTCATTATCGCAATGCAAAAGCTTTCAAAGCACGCTCCACTCTAAAGGGTAATCAATTACCAAATTTATGCATTTACAGCGGAAATGTCTCCCCTAAATGAGGCGAAATTTGCTATATTTAGCGTTTTTCCGCGACATTTATTTCGGTAACTATGAATACGGCAATACAAGCAGCTCTTGATCATGCGGTGCAATCCCTTCAACAACAAGGGGTACTTCCTTCAGATTGGACAAACACGAGCCATTTAACCCGTACTAAAGACCGAAGTCACGGTGACTTTGCTTCAAATATTGCCATGATCGGCTCAAAAGCAGCAGGTATGAAACCTCGTGATCTTGCTGAAAAAATCTTAGCGGCACTACCTGAGGTCGCTGATATCACCAAAGCTGAAATTGCTGGTCCTGGTTTTATCAACTTCTTTTTAAATGCTGACCAACGTTTTGCTGTACTTGATCAAATTCAAGCACAAAAAGATCAATACGGTCGCAGCCAAGCCAATGCAGCCAAAAAAATCCAAGTTGAATTTGTCTCTGCAAATCCGACCTCTAGCCTACATGTGGGACATGGTCGTGGTGCAGCATACGGTATGACCGTTGCAAACTTATTAGAGGCAACTGGCGCTAAAGTTGATCGCGAATACTATGTCAATGACGCTGGTCGTCAAATGGATATTTTGGCGACTTCTACTTATTTGCGCTATTTAGAGTTAACAGGTCAAACTCTTGTTTTCCCTAAGAATGCCTACCAAGGCGACTACGTGAAAGAAATCGCGCAAAGCATCATTGATCAAGATGGTGATGTTTATGTTCGTCCAGTTGCCGATATCTATAAAGATGTTCCTGAGGATGTTCAATACGCCGAAGAACTTGATGCGGAAGGCAATAAAGTTGTTCTTTCAGGCGACAAAGAAAAACATATCGATGGTTTAATCGCAAACTCGCAACAACAGTTAGGCGTAAGCTATCGTGTTTTCCATCAAGCAGCATTACACGCGATCTTAGATGACATCAAAGATGACCTTGCTGACTTTGGTGTGACCTTTGATAAATGGTTTAGCGAAGCATCATTGACAGAAAAGATTGATGAAGCATTAACAACACTTGATCAGCGTGGTTTCCTCTACGAAAAAGATGGCAACATCTGGTTCAAATCGACAGAATTTGGCGATGAGAAAGACCGTGTTGTTAAACGTCGTAATGGTCAAACCACGTATTTCGCATCTGATATTGCTTACCACCTGAATAAACTGCAACGTGGCTATACAGACCTCATTGATATTTGGGGTTCTGACCACCACGGTTATATTTCACGAGTGAAAGCTGCAATCGACGCAATGGGTTATGACTCAAAGAAACTGACTGTACTTTTAGTTCAGTTCGTGAGTTTATGGCGTGGCGGTGAGATGGTACAAATGTCATCTCGTTCAGGTCAGTTCGTGACTTTACGTGATTTGCGTAAAGAAGTCGGCAACGATGCGGCGCGTTTCTACTACGTGATGCGTAAATCTGAACAACACATCGACTTTGATTTAGACCTTGCCGTTTCGCAAAGTAAAGACAATGCGGTGTATTACATCCAATATGCACATGCGCGTGTCAACAGTATTCTTAACCGTGCTAAAGAAAAAGAAATTGCATTTGATGTCGCAACTGCACGCCAAGTTGCTGATCTTTTAACTTTAGATACAGAAACAGAAATTTTAGCGAAATTAGCAGCTTATCCTGAGATTGTTATTCGTGCAGCAAATGTTTGTGAACCACACCAAATCGGCAATTATTTGAAAGATTTAGCGGCACTATTTCATGGCTGGTATGCTCAAGATGGCGTAAAATTTGTTGATGAAACAAATACTCCGTTGTCTCAAGCACGTTTACTACTTTCAGTTAACGTACAGCAAGTATTACGCAACGGTTTAGAGCTTTTGGGCGTGTCTGCACCTGAAGCCATGTAATAAAGTGAAGCGAGAGCTTCACACATGGCTGCAAGACAAGAGCTATGCTCGCGTAGTGATGTAATCAGCAAAGTAACGCTTTGTACATCGTCGCAAGACAAAGGCTGTGCCCGCGTAGCGATGTAATTAGCAAAAAGCTATGCTCAAAACAATGTTGCTCGCAGCATTTTGATATCGTCATTCGTTTGCTGTTGATTTCTCAATCGCTTCACTAGACGATATATTGATAAAAATACGACAAACAAAGCATTATTTTTTACAGATAGTGCTTTGTTTCTCAGAAGATTCAAGTTACAAATAACATAATAGGATCAAGAGGAATTTCAGGTGTTTGGAAAAACGCAACGTGGTGTATCTGAACGACCAAATAAGCCCAAGAAACCACTTATTCCCAAGTGGCTAGGAATGCTTGTGGCAATTCTAGCGATCCTATGTGTTGCCGTTATGCTGATGCTTTGGCAACCTTGGCAACCCGTCCCGACAAAAACACAGGTGACCTCTGAACATTATCAAGAAGAAGATACCAACAAAGACTATCGCTTCTATGATTTGCTTCCACAGCAACAAGTTACACCTATTCCAGAACAAGCTGTTCCTGAAACTAAGCAAGAAGGCAACGTGGTCATTATTGAATCACCTAAGCCTGAAACTACGACAACCGAAGATTCAGCAACACTAACACCAACTGAGCCGACTACACCCGTCGCAGCAACTTATATTTTACAGGTTCGCAGCTATCCTGATCCTGATAGTGCGGATGCTCGACGCGCAGAGATTATTTTGAACGGCTTGTCTGCTGATGTGGTAAAAACTGTCGAAAATGGTCAAACATGGTATCGTGTTTTTTCAGGGCCTTATGATAGCCAAGATGCTGCTTTAGCCGCACAACAAACACTACAACATAGCGGAATTGATTCAATCGTCATTAAGCGTTAATCACAACATAGAACATAAAAAAGGAACGATAAATCGTTCCTTTTTTGTTTTGATCACTACATTACGAGCATTCGGAATCAAGGCTTTTTTGTTCAGCTTTTTGGAAGGCTGAACGCTGTTGAATACGTTGTACAAAGGCTTGAATATTTGGATATTTTCCATGTAAACGCTTTTGCAATGCAATCAAAGGAAATGCCATCTGAATATCGGCAAATGAAAATTCACCTGCAAAGTAATCATGCTTTGATAAATATTGCTCAAGATACAAAATATGTTCTTTAACACGAGGACGGACAAATCCAGCCTTTACCCCATCGGTAATCTTTTCTGCAACTGGGCGAACTATCCAAGGCACATGCTTGCTGACATTATTCATCACCAAGGTCATGACCAATAAAGGCATGAGAGAGCCTTCTGCATAATGCATCCAATAATAATATTGGCGCTGATCTTTCACATCTTGCGGTCTAAATTGTTGTTGCTGATCATAGCGTTGCTGCAAATAATCCAAGATCACAGCAGATTCAACAATCACATCACCATCATCAACTAAAATTGGCGCTTTCCCAAGCGGATGAATTTGCTTGAGATCTTCTGGAGCTGCGTAACTTGAGGTCCTTTGATAAAGCTCAACTTGATAATCATCGATACCAAGTTCCTCTAATGCCCACAATATTCGGAATGAACGAGAACATTGTAGATAATGTAAGGTAATCATTTTTGTGCCTGCTTTGTGCTACGCAACTGCCGTTTTTAGTCCCTCTAACAGTTGCGTTTAGAATTATGTTTTGCCAAAGCACAATAGCACTATCAACTTAAAGAATCATGGTCTGAATGTCTAAACTACGTAACAAAGTTTTAGTAACAGGGGTTTTGCTACAGACATTGAGAAGTTTTTCTTTTAAGTCTTGTGAAATAGGTTGTTCAAATATTACTCGACGCTCAATATGCTCTTGCTGTTCACGATTGGTATAGAAATCGACCTCCACTGCAAACTCCCCCAACTCGATTTCCTTATGTTGTGCATACATCCGCAAGGTGATCATGGTACATGATGCTAAACTTGCTGTTAGAAAATCATAAGGTGCTGGCCCAGTATCATGACCACCAAAAGATTCAGGTTTATCTGTCAAATAATGATGTTTGCCACTTGTGACTTCACCTTTCCAAGGTTCAGCAAATGTTTGGACTTTTGAACTTGCGATAATACTCATTTTGAAGCCCTCATTTGCTCAGGCAATACAGGTGCTTCTAAACGCTTACCTTGATAATCAGGAATCTCGCCAAAACGTGCATCATGTTTAATCCAATCTTCACGAGCTTGTTGCAAATCCTCCATGGTGCGTCCAACGAAGTTCCACCACAGTAAGATCGGTGATTCAAATGGCTCACCACCAATCAATAGCACACGATGTCCTTGCGTCAGTTCAACTTCTATCTCCGTTAAACCTGTTTCCAACACCACCATATTATCAGCATCCAATTCATGCCCATTTACGCGTGCTGTCCCCTCTAATGCCATGAAGGCATATTCAAATTTTGGGTTGAGTGGAATACGAGTTTTGGTGTTAGCTTGTGCCGTGAGATCCACACCAACCAATGGGGTATGAACTTGCACTGGTGAAACTGTCTCTAAGAAATCACCAACCAAAACAGTAAATTCAACTTGATCTTTACTTACCACAGGCAATTCTGGATAGTGTTCAAACTTCGGATTCATATTGCGTTTATCATCAGGCAAAGCAATCCAAAGCTGCGCTGCATGCATCTTGGTTTCTGTATCTGGTGCAACTTCAGTATGTGAAATCCCATGCCCCGCAGTCATGAGATTGACCTGTTTTGGACGAATCAGTTGTTTAGAACCAAGGCTATCGGTATGCATCATGGTGCCTTCAATCATCCATGTAAATGTTTGCAAACCGATATGGGGGTGCGGCCCAACATCCAAGCCATCTCCGGCTGGGAAACTCACAGGCCCTGCATGATCAAGGAAACACCATGCCCCAACTAAACGTTTATTGCGGCTAGGTAAAGCCCGCTTAATCACTGTCCCCTTGCCAATTTCTGCGGAACGAATTTTAAAGTCTTGAATAAATTGATTGATGTAGGTTTCGCAGTCTTTTGAATCTGAAATATCGTAATCATTATTATTGCTCATGATCTCGCTCTCTTTTACCTATGCTATTGCAATGAGTTGTTTTATTGATCTTAACAACACAATCTAGCTTCTATATAGTCTTTTGGTAATACGCTGAGTGCCATCCATGAGACAATCCAAATTTCACTAATTCATTTTATTCCTAATACATTTAAACTTAAATACATTGATCTATATGACACTAGCTTATTGCGGTGTCATATCCACAATTAGGCTGGTTAAACGTCTTACTAATGGCAAGAAAATCAAGACCACGGGATAAGCAATCAACCATGAGAATAGCCAAGTTGAAAGCCATTTTATCGTAAAACCATCGATCAACCCGATATTCATCAATAAGTTAATGAATGATAATGTTGCACTCATCAGCCCTGACAATATCAATGGAATAATCCAAGCGGCATATTTTGCAGGTAATTTAGAAAACAATGGCTTCTTTGTTTGTTGCACGCTATTTGCACCCATATTGATTAAGCCTATTTCTTTACATGTTGTTTTAGATTTTTCATGAATTGACCAAACTGCGGTAAGAACTCCTCGAATAATGGATGATCTTTATGTTCCAACATGACTTCACTAAAAAGCTTTAAGCCCACAGCAAAAGATTTAGTGGTTTGATCATCAAAAAATTTAGCACTTTTTAAGCGCTCAACAATTTGGAAAATATCATCATGATTACCTGTATAAAACTCTAAGCGCTCGGTGTACGTTGAAGCCTGCCCTTTCGCATCTTTTAAATGTTGCACGGTGACATGGTATTGATGTTGTTTCATAAGTTTTCTCTAAATTGATATTGGATAAGGTATTTATAAACGGCCAATTGCTATTGCTGCTTGATCGATCTTTTCAGCAATTTGGTAAATCTGTTCTTGCTGTAGATCAGCAATATTGAGTTTTAGACGCAGTGCTGTTTTAAGGTTTTCCATTGCTCGATGAATCTCTATGAGCTGATCGTTATTATGAATGTCACGTCTAAGTCTTAGTTTTTCTAGCAGTGCTTCAAGCTTATCTTGCTGCTCTTGCAAGTAAGCCTCACCAAGCTGAGTGACTTGGTATTGCTTACGCTCTGCATCTAGCAATGAAATAAAATTCATTTCTTCCAAATTGGTTAATGTTGGATAAATCGTTCCCGCACTGGGCGTATATCCATCCCCCACTAGATCACTAATTTCTTTAATAATTTCATAACCATGTTTGGGACTTTGCTGAATGAGATGCAGCACTAACAGTTTCATGCGACCTGATTCAAACAAGCGTCCACGGCGACCTGTTCGTTGATGCTCTCGATAATGTGAATCATGTTCGCCTTCATGATGATTTGATTGATGTTTCATCTTTATTTTTCTCATATTGCACAATTTATGAATGTTAAGATATATCTTAAATAATCTTATGGCAAGTTAAGATATTACTTAAAGTTAAAATTAGTATTGACTTCATCTAATAACTCAGTAATTTATATATATAAATTATTAACTTACAATCATCTCAATAGGAATTAGAATGTCTAAAATAACGAAAATTGCAAAGATTGATAATTTTGGTATTTTTAAAAATTTTGATTGGGATTCCAGTCTAAGCTACCAACATAAAAGCAACACTGAAATTTATAATTTTAAAGATATCAATATCTTTTATGGTCGTAACTACTCAGGTAAAACTAGTCTTTCTAAAATAATTCGCTCATTAGAAAAACGTATTGTTCCCTCTAAATATGATCAACCTGAATTTAAAATTGAATTCTCGGATGGTTCAATTATTTCTCAGAATAATTTAACCACACACGCTCATCCGATTTATGTCTATAACTCAGATTTTGTTAAAGAAAATTTAAAGTTCATACATGATGAAAATGCAAATATTGAGTCCTTTTCAGTGACATTAGGCGGCGACAATCAACAAATTGTAGATCGGATTCAAGAGTTAAATAGTAAGTTAGGCTCAAATGAAGAGAATACTAAATCTGGTGTATTTCTTAATATTTATAATAAAGAGGTAGATCTAAGAAATGCTAAAGAAAATCATAGCAATAAATACCGTGATTTAGAAAAATTACTCACTGATAAAGCGACACGTAATTCAGATTCAATTAAGAATCAGCATTCTTTATTTGGTGACATTAATTACAATGTAACGAAACTAAAAAATGAGATCAGTGAAGTTCAAAATTCTAGCTTTCAAATTTTGACTGAGGCTCAAATAAACGTACAAAAAGCTCTAGTAAACCAAAAAGAATTACCCGACCCTCCAGAACTATCAACTTACGCTTTAAATTTTTCACAACTCATAGAATTAACAAATGAAATTTTGAAAACCACTGTTGGTGGCTCTCAAAAAATTGAGGAATTAGTGAATAATAGTATTTTGAATTCATGGGTACAAACAGGTCATCAATTGCATAAAGATCGAACGTCTTGTGCATTCTGTACTCATGAAATTACTGAAAACCGACGAATAGAATTAAGAAACCATTTCGATCAAGAAACTCAAAATCTTCAAAATCGTATTACGAAAGGTATTGAACACTTAACAAGCTTAATTAATGGAGAAAACTTCAAAATCAATTTTGATATAAATCATTATTATCAACAATATTATACTGAACTTTCATCACTAAAAACTGAGCTAACCATGGCTCTTGAAAAACAAAAAAACTCACTTGAACAACTAATAAAATTACTAGAAAGCAAAAATAAACATCTATTTACAAGTTTAGAAACCAAATATCCACAGAATCATGCAGAAGAAATCACAAGCGTAATAAAAAAAATTGAAGCAATACGCACACAATGTATTCAACAAAATGATTTTCTTGTAAATCAACAAAATCAAGCTAAAAAAGCTTTACGCCTAAACCATATTTATCATTTCTTACAGGATATTAATTACACTCAACAAAATACAGATATAAGCCTAGCTTTTGAAGCCATTGCTCCATTAGAAATTGAACTTGCAACACTACAAACTCGAAGAACCTCGATTACTGCAGAAATAAAGAGTGAAGAAGATAAATTAAAATCTGAGGGAGAAGCTTGTGCTCGTATCAACAGTATTCTCAATCATGATTTTGGTCATCAGGCACTTAGCCTAAATGCAATTGAAACTCCTAATGCTCAAAATATTCATTTTGAGATTCAACGTAATGGAGCTAAAGCTCACAATCTCAGTGAAGGTGAGCAAAGCCTCATCTCCTTTTGCTATTTCTTAGCAAAAATCCAAGATGATCTAGATCAAAATAAGAAACCGATTATTTGGATAGATGACCCTATTAGTAGTTTAGATAGTAATCATATTTTCTTTATATTTTCTCTTATTGAAGAGAAAATTGTAAATAATCAAAAATTTGGGCAACTTTTTATTTCAACACATAATTTAGAGTTTTTAAAATACCTAAAACGGCTCAATGGGAAAAAATGGGGCAATATACAATTTTTTATTATTAAAAGGAATTTTGACTCCTCTGCTATATTCCAAATGCCAATTTATATGAAAAACTACTTTTCAGAACTTAACTTCTTATTTCATCAACTATATCTCTGTGCAAGTGAAGAAAATATTAATGACCAAAACTATAATAGTTTTTATAACTTCCCCAATAACGCAAGGAAATTTTTAGAACTATATTCTAATTTTCATTATCCAGATGGGTTTTCCAACACCGATACCGAAAAACTTCAATCTCTTTGGGGTGAACATTTAGTATTTACATTTACTGATAGAATCAATAATGAATACTCTCACTTGGCAGGAATATTTGAAAGATCCTTTACACCTTTAGAACAACCTGAAATGCATAAAGCCTCTTTTGCTATTCTAAAAAAAATTATTGAGTTAAATCCAAGACAGTACGAAGGTTTCTTAAAAAGTATTGGAATAGAATCGACTACATTAGACCCTCTTTATATAAAACTAACTACATAAAAAAAGAGCGCTTAAGCGCTCTTTTTATTTGAATAATTTTCAAAAAAATTATTCCCATTCAATCGTAGCTGGTGGCTTAGATGACACATCGTAAACAACACGAGAAACATCTTTGATTTCATTCATGATACGCGTAGAAATTTTATCAACCAACTCGTATGGCAAGTGAGCAAAACGCGCTGTCATAAAGTCAACAGTCTCAACCGCACGAAGTGCAATCACCCATGCATAACGACGACCATCACCTACAACACCTACAGATTTCACAGGTTGGAATACTGCAAACGCTTGAGCAGTTTTGTCATACCAACCACTTGCACGAAGCTCTTGCATAAAGATGTCATCAGCAAGACGCAGAATATCTGCATATTCTTTTTTCACTTCACCCAAGATACGCACGCCCAAACCTGGACCTGGGAATGGATGACGGTAAATCATGCTATGAGGTAAACCTAAAGTTGTACCTAATTTACGAACTTCATCTTTAAATAAGTCACGTAATGGTTCAACAAGGTCAAATGCTAAATCTTCTGGTAAACCACCCACGTTGTGGTGTGATTTAATCACGTGTGCTTTACCTTGTTTGCTTGCAGCAGATTCGATCACGTCAGGGTAAATCGTACCCTGTGCCAAGAATTTCACGCCATCAAGTTTACGTGCTTCTTCAGCAAATACTTCGATGAATTCACGGCCAATGATCTTACGTTTTTTCTCAGGATCAACTTCATCCGCCAACGCAGTTAGGAAACGCTCTTCGGCATCAGCACGGATCACACGGATACCCATGTTATCAGCGAACATTTGCATAACCTGATCACCTTCGTTTAAACGAAGTAAACCATTGTCTACAAATACACATGTAAGCTGATCGCCAATTGCCTTATGCAACAACGCAGCAACAACAGATGAATCTACACCACCAGACAAACCTAGAAGAACTTTTTCATTACCGATTTGTGCACGTAATTGTTCTACACGAAGGTCGATAATGTGTTCAGGTGTCCAAAGACCGCGACAACCACAAATCTTATGCACAAAGTTAGAAAGTAATTCAGCACCTTTCGCTGTGTGGGTTACTTCAGGGTGGAATTGCACACCATAGAAACGACGAGTTTCATCGCTTACCGCAGCAAATGGGCAGCTTGGTGTACTTGCAGTCACTTGGAAACCTTCAGGAATCGCACTGACTTTGTCGCCATGGCTCATCCAAACATGCAATTGGTTTTCACGATCTTGTAAGTTACCAATTAACTGGTCACGAACAACGATGTCAACTTCTGCATAACCAAACTCATGTACTTTACCCGGCTCTACTTTACCGCCAAGCTGTTCAGACATGGTTTGTAAACCATAGCAAATACCCAAAACTGGTACGCCAAGTTCAAATACAACTTGAGGTGCGCGTGGGCTACCCTCTTCATGTACACTCTCAGGACCACCTGACAAAATAATCCCGTTCGGATTAAATGCACGAATGTCTTCTTCAGACATATCAAATGCAAACATTTCAGAGTAGACACCTGCTTCACGTACACGACGTGCAATGAGCTGGCTATATTGAGAGCCGAAATCCAAAATAAGGATACGATCTTCAGTAATTTGAGTATTGGTCGTCATGGCGAATCATAAAAGACAAATGAATTAAGCGCCATATTCTAACATTTTTCATGCATTGGCGCACCGCAATTCATCATCTATCTTACTTTTTAGATTTTGTTGCCAATCAGCACTGATATTTAAACTAAAATTTCACAGTAAAGAGTCTATTTAAGCGAGTTAAATCAACATTTCTTGTCAATTATGCTCAACACAAAACAAAAATTGGTGCTAAGATGATGAATCGAAAAATATGCATTACCATGGAAAGGTATTCAATCGACCTCATCGTTTCCTTTCATGTGATTGCGATGTCCTTGATACAAGGAAAACTAAAAATTCTAAAGATATTGGTGAACTGACCAATGTCCTAAAATATTTCACTATCCTCTATCGCTTGCCCGACCACGAGCAACAATTAGGACTTGAAGGACCAATACAATAATGTTTCAAGAAATGATTGCGGATTTTCATCAGAATTTCTGGTTATATATTTCGATCCCATTTATTAGTGGCTTTATTGGTTATATAACCAAAGTGATTGCGATCCAAATGATGTTCGCACCACTTGAATTTAAAGGGTTTAGATTATTTGGTCTTCCAATTGGATGGCAGGGAATCGTTCCTCGTAAAGCAGAAAAAATGGCAACCACTGCGGTTGAACTGATGACCTCCAAGCTCATCAAACCTGAAGAAATTTTTGCACGATTAGATCCAAAGCGTATCGCACAAGAAATCGAAAAACCTCTCATGGCGGCTGCCGAAGATATTACCCGTGAAGTTGCGCAACAATATCAACCCGGTTTATGGGAAGGCATGCCAGAGTTTGCACGTCAAAAACTCATCAAACGTGTTCAAGCCAAAGCGCCTGAAATCGTTGAACATATCATGGGTGAAGTACAAAAAGATGTTGCTAAGTACTTCGATATCAAACACATGGTCGTCAACAATCTACTCAAAGATAAACGCCTCCTCAACGAAATCTTTAAAAAAGTCGGCAAACAAGAATTTAAATTTTTTAGTAATGTCGGCTTTGTTTTTGGTTTCGCGATTGGTGTTGTGCAAATGCTGTGCTGGATCGTGACACAAGGTAAATACCCATGGATGTTGCCGATGTTTGGTGGCTTTGTCGGTTTCTTCAGTGACTGGATGGCGCTACAAATGATGTTCCGCCCGTTATATCCAAAGAAGGTGCTGGGCTATACATGGCAAGGTTTATTCATTAAACGTCAAAACGAGGTTGCCGCAGATTATGCTGCTTTGATCTCAAAACAATTACTAACATCACGCAACATGATGGAAGAACTTTTCTCTGGGACGCACTCAGATAAAGTGATTGAATTAGTCAGCCGTCACGTCAAACAAGAAATTGATTTACAAGCAGGTATTGTACGTCCATTGGTGGTTTATGCGATTGGTGGTGAAAAATACCAAAACCTTAAATCAGAAGTTGCTGAGCGTATTTTAAAACAGCTTCCAGATACTATGCGCTATGTTGAATCTTATGCTGAAGATGCAATGAATGTTCGTAATACACTGGTTGAACGGATGCAGAAACTTAGTCCTGAAGAGTTTGAAGGTATGCTCCGCCCTGCATTTAAAGAAGATGAATGGTCTTTGATTATTGTGGGTGCTGTGTTGGGTTTCCTTGTTGGGGAAATGCAAATTCACTTCATGCTATAAAAATTGCGATCATAAAAAAGGAAGCATCTGCTTCCTTTTTTATTGCTTAATGTACAAGCTTTTCAACAGTGATCGCTTCAACATCTGTCGGTTTATAGCGATGTGTATCCACTTCGCCAACCACACGGACATGGTCTCCAACTTTTAAGCCAGCACGCTGCCAAATATCATCATCAATTTCGACACCAATCGTGCCACTTTTATCTTTTAATTCGTAATGATCACTCTTCACATGTTTGGTGATTTGCCCTGTCAGCGTCACACCTGTTTCATCAGCTAATTTAGCAATTTGACTCACGGTCACAACATTATTTAAAGCCTCTTTTAAAATAACATGATCATCTTTACCTGCCCATGATGGCGCAGACAAACCAAATAAAACCACAAAACCTAATCCTAGCAAGCTTCTTTTCATAACACGCTCTATTCTTTTAACACACTATTATCTAAACAGATTTATACTCAAATGTCGGCTTCGGTTTGTAATCAACCGTAATGTATAGATATGATTAAACCCCACTGATGGAGTGGGGTCTCATACAACAACTAAGTTAATCTGTTATTTTTCAATTGCATGATCAAGGCTCAAACGACCTGCTCCATACAGCATTAGATAGAATAAACCACCAGACATTGCTAAGTTTTTCATGAAGTTAATTTGTTGCATTTGATCATCTGCACTATGGAAAATGAAGGCAGTAATAATACTAAACACGGCTAAGCCAAATGCTGCCAAACGCGCTTGGAAACCAAAAAGTAAGGCAAGGCCACCACCAAACTCAACGAGAATAGTTAAAGGCAAAAGTGCTCCCGGCACCCCCATTGATTCCATATAACCCGCAGTAGCGCCATAAGCCGTTAATTTGCCCCAGCCAGCGATAATAAAGATATAAGCCATAAGAATACGGGCAACCAGTGTAACCACATTATCTACGCCTGATTGAGTAACAATATTTTTTACAACCACATTCGGATTAAACATAATAAATTCCACACTGTTTGTTTTTTAACATGAGAACAGTTTATGTATCTTGCAATTTGCAATAAACACCATATTTGTTAATGCATCATTCTATATTTAGAACAATATAGCTCAATTTATCAGCAAAATTCTTTATTTGTATCATCAACTAAAGTTACCAATTAATTTGCTTTTTATACTGACATTCTATAGATGCACTGCTAGGATTTAGTTCAAATTTATACTGCTCACACCTTCATGGAACTCATTGATTTTATTCTGCACGTTGACGAACATCTTTTAGAATTTATTACCAATTATGGCGTTTGGATTTATGCCATTCTATTTTTAATTATCTTTGTCGAAACTGGTTTAGTGGTTATGCCATTCTTACCGGGTGACAGCTTACTGTTTGCCGCTGGTGCGCTTGCTGCCTCTACGGGTGCAATGGATCCATGGTTACTTGGTGTTTTATTATTTATCGCTGCGGTATTGGGTGACACACTCAACTACCATATCGGTAAATATGTTGGCCCGCGCGTATTTGAAACGAACTCTCGCTTAATCAATAAGCAACATTTGTTAAAAACACAAGAATTCTTTCAACGTCATGGTGGTAAAACCATTATTTTTGCTCGTTTTGTGCCGTTTGCACGAACCTTTGCGCCATTTGTTGCGGGCGCAGGCAGTATGAATTATAAGTTTTTCCTGACTTATAATGTGATTGGTGCATTCTGCTGGATTGCTTCTTTTATTACGCTTGGTTATTTATTCGGTAATATGCCAATCGTAAAAGATAATTTCACTCATTTAATTTTCGGTATCATCATTATTAGTGTATTACCGGGTGTGATTGGTTTTATCCGTCAAAAACTCAATAGCCGTAAAAGCCACAAAGCTTAATTTAGAAAAAACGGAACACCATTGGTAGCATACAAACGATTAATAACATTGCCGATCCTTTATATAAGTGGTCGGCTTTGATTCCAATCAAACTTCCTGTCAATAATGCCCTTCCGAACATCATCCAAAATAAAGAAACTGGAATTAATACAAGGGTAAATACACCTAGTACCCATGCTGTATTTTCAACAGAGTTCCATGTTTCATCGGGAAATATCCCTGCTGCCAATAACAGTGTCTTTGGGTTCTTGAGGGTCGATAAGAATAATTGATACGTTTTGATTTGCTGATGATTTTGATAATGCTTCTGTAGATGTGAACTTTTCCATAAATGAAAAGCGAGCCACAATACATAGATCACGCTACATACATGCAAAATGAGATGTAAAGCAGGCCAAATCGGATCAAATAAATGAATAAAGAGTGCCCATAAACCAATACCATAGGTATAACCTAGCCACTCCACAGGAATGAAAGACATAGTTTTAACAAAGCCGTGTTGATGTGTTGAACTGGCCAATAACGCATTCGTAGGTCCGGGAATGAGTAATACCGCTATCATCGCCAAAACAAAAAACCAACTCTCAATCATACAGATACCAAATGACCACACTTGGTCGCAACCTTATACGAATTTGGTTCAAACAAACAAGTTTTAGCGGAAAAATGAACGATAAAAAGCAGAAAAATTAGAGGTAAAAAATCAATAAGTCATTGTTATTATTATACTTAACTTGAAACATTTTGCTAAAATTTTGTTATTTATCACTCGTAAGATCACGAGTGATAAACCTGTTTTTGTTATGATTTTGGACGCGGTTTGACGATAATTGGACAACCTTTGAACTGTGCAGCCTGCACAATGGCATCTTGTTGACCTAAAACTTTCGAGAGTTCAGTGTTTTTGGTATTCATTGATTGCCCCATATTCACTGAAATAGATGGCCCAAAGCCCCAACCACTACGACTGCCCCAGCCACCGCCCAGTCCGACTCCTACACCGACACCTGTGCGTTTTGGTGTTTGTACACCATTGTCGATGTAAAGCTGAATACGGTTGTACTCAGCTTGTAGCTGTTGGCAATTCAGCGCTTGATACTGTGTTGGAGAAACATAAGTCGGTTTAACCGTTGATGCACATGCACCTAATAACATCGTAGCTGCCAACACAGGCATCCAATATAAGCGTTTCATAAGATTCTCTTATTTCTTTGATTCAATCTCATTGAACAAAGTGACATAAGCAAGGGTCAACTTATGTTCAGATGCTAAGTGAATCAAGGGTAAATTCTTTTGATGTGATTCTTTCATTAACACAGACGGCGGTAACCTTCCCTCTAATACAGGTAAGCCATCATCTTTCAACTGTTGAACCACTTCACGAGGTAATTTTGCTTGAGACTGGTACTGATTAACGACAATACCCTCAATCTCCAAGCGATCATTATGATCATCTTGGGTTTCGATAACATTTTCAATCAAAGTTTGTAACGCACGTTTCGAGAACACGTCACAATCAAATGGAATCAAGACACGGTCAGCCGCAATTAATGCCGATAAAGTGAAGAAATTAAAGGCTGGCGGTGTATCAATATAGATACGATCATAACGAGCACTGAGCGATTGAATCGAATCACGTAATTTATAAATCTTATGCTTACTTTCTAAAGCGTGCTCGAGCGCGCCTAAGCTTGGGCTTGCTGGAATCACATCCAAGTTTTCAAAAGAGGTGCGGTGCACATAGCTATCTAAGCCTTTACCACGCGGTGCTTTTAAAATCGAACCAATCGCATTGCCAATCAAGCCCTTTTGTTGCGTTGCACCAAGCACATCTTCAAAGAAATTTTCAATATTTGGCTCTAATGCCGCTTTATCCGCAGAGTATGTCGCATCTTCACCCAAAAGGTATTGGCTAGAGTTTGCTTGTGGATCAAGATCGATCACTAAGGTTCTAAAACCTTGTTTAGCACTAATAGCTGCTAAATTAATCGTAATACTTGATTTCCCTACACCACCTTTTTGGTTAAATACCACACGCGTTAACATGACTTCCCTCTACAAGATTTTTTTGTAAACTGCATGCAGTTTAACCTAGTGCCCAAACAATTACTAAAACAATGTCAAACAATTACGCAAAAACAGGTTTAATCATCACTAAGCCAAGGATACCTATCAAAGCCACTGTGCTGATCAATAATCCAGCACGGCGTTGTACCAACAAAACATTGCTATCTTGCTTGTAAGTTTTGCTCATAGATGACCATAGGACAAAGAATAAAATGACTTTGGCATAGAACCATGGTTCAACTACAAAGTTCTTCATAAACAGTAAAACCGCACCCGTAACAATAATCAGAGTCAGAGACAAATGTTGTAAACCGACTAAGCTTTTACGCGAGTTAATATTGGGTTGTTGACCCTGTACGCCAATAAACAGCGTCGCCGCTCGAGCAACAAACACAAGAATCAATAAACTCACCGCAGACATATGCACAATCTTGGTAATTAAATGAGCATCCATAATCAATCCTTATGCCTTGGGTGCGTGTGCGCATTCAGGACTTGAAGGTGCTTGACCTTGCCACTCGCTTGGAACATAAGCGTGAATTGCTAATGCGTGGATACGACCTGGACTCATGAGTTCGGCAGCAACTGCATAAATTTTTTGATGACGTTGTACTAAGCGCAGACCTTGAAATTCTTCACTTACTACAATCACTTTAAAATGTGATTCTTTCCCCGGGAAATATCCACCATGCCCAGCAGACTCATTGATTACTTCAAGATGGCTAGGTGCTAATGTTTGTAAGCGTTCAATTAACTGTTGTTCTAAGTTCATCAGTCACTCTGTAAGGTCAGATTGAGATAGGCAATCATTATACATGACAGAAACAGCTCGGTCTGTTGGCATTTCACATGGCTTCAGCAGTGGCTAAATGACCATGAGCATTGAATTTTTTGGGGAAATTCTCGACTTTTTCAGCATTATTATGAAGAAATGCTTTTATTTTATGCAATTAAACATTTTCTTTGCATAAAGTTGTTGACCCTTGTTTTGCTTAATGTATTATAGCTGGCACGCGGGAATAGCTCAGTTGGTAGAGCATAACCTTGCCAAGGTTGGGGTCGCGAGTTCGAGTCTCGTTTCCCGCTCCAGATTGGTTTTTTAAGTGTAAGTTTTAGTAAAAACTGCTCAATATGCGGGAATAGCTCAGTTGGTAGAGCATAACCTTGCCAAGGTTGGGGTCGCGAGTTCGAGTCTCGTTTCCCGCTCCAAATTCAAAGGCCCTAGTCGAAAGATTAGGGCCTTTTTCTATATGATACATTCACTTAGGAATGTTCAGTCATCTTTGCATCCATATCCAATCTTTTTTCTACCGAATGAGCATGTTGGCTAGAATAGTGCTTATCCCTCGGCATAAAACTTGTCGCAATGATCGCAACAATAGCCATTGATCCGATATACAGCATAATGAGATAAGGATTTCCTCCACCTATGCTCAATAATTTTGTAGCGATCAATGGTGCAATCCCACCGCCAAGAACTCCCGCTAACTGTACCGAAATCGAGATTCCGCTATAGCGAATTTCCGCAGGGAACTGACGCGCGAACAACTGTGCTTGGGGTGCATACATAATCGGGAAAACCACACCGATTGCCAAGACAATTGCCGTCCAAACCAAGACGGGGTCTTTGGTATTGAGCATACTAAAGAATGGATAGCTATAGAGTGCCAACACGCATAGCCCAAACATGAACATATTGCGTTGACCGACTTTATCTGACAAATGTCCACATAACGGCGTCATAAATAAAATCACCACAGCACCACACATCGTTGCGAATAAAATGTCTTGTCGTGGAACACCAAGCTGAGTCGTGGTGTACGCCAATGTAAAGGTTGAAGCAAGATAAAACCAAGCATTTTCAGCGGCACGCGCTAGAATAATAGAAATCAATTGCTTCGGATGTTGTTTAAATACTTGTAAAGCAGGAATTTTAACCTCTTCCGCCTGCAGTTTTACTTTTTCAAAATCAGGTGACTCTGGCACTTTAACACGGATATACCAACCCACTGCCAGCAAGACAATACTTGCAAGGAAAGGAATACGCCAACCCCAACTGAATAATGCTTGTTCGGGTAATAATGAGACTAATCCAAGTGCAACTGATGCGAGTAATAAGCCGCCACCTGTACTGGCTTGAGGTAAACTGCCCCAGAAACCTTTACCACCTTCGGGTGCATGTTCAACGGCCATGAGTACTGCACCGCCCCATTCACCACCCATCGCCATACCTTGAATAAATCGTAAGACGACTAAGCAAATCGCCGCCCAATATCCAATAGACTCATAAGTCGGTAACAGTCCAATCAGTACCGTCGGAATCCCCATCAACATTAATGTTAATAACAACATGGATTTACGACCGATTTTGTCACCAAAATGACCAAATACCAAACCACCAAGAGGCCGTCCAATAAAACCCACAGCATAGGTGCCAAATGCGGCAAGAACACCTGTCAGAGGATCAAGATTTGGGAAGAATAATTTATTAAAAATCAGTGCTGCTGCCGCACCATAGATAAAAAAGTCATACCACTCAATCGTAGTCCCGACCATACTGGAGATACCCGCCAATCGATGGGATGACTTTTTAGAATTTGAACCGTTTCCATGTAATGTTTGCATCTTCATTTTCCTTTCTTGGAAATTTTTATTCTGAATTTTTATCCTTATGGTCCTATTGAACCATAAGCGAATTGCATGTCTTTACCTCTCCTTTAAGATCAATTGAATGGGTGAGTGATTAGCTCAATTTTTCTAAAATTTGCTCAAGTTCAAGATTCTGTTTTTTCCATTGTGGCTGTTTGTCTTTATCAACAATCAATGCACGTACCCCCTCAATGAAATCGCCATGTTCGAACCAAATATCCTGCAAATCACGTTCAAGTTGCATGCATTGCTGCAATGACAATCCGCGTCCGAGATGTTGTAGCTTTAAACTGGTCTGTTTAGCGATAAATGAGCGTTGTTGTAGGAGATTAAGCATTTTGCTTGCCCACGGCTGCAATTTTTCATCTTGTTCATTCGCCAGACTTTGCTCAATTTCATCCAAATGCTGGAAACCAAAATGTTGACGAATGGCATCCGACAACTGTTTTAGCTCACTCTCAGCAGGGCGTGTAATAAAGCAACTGACAATATGTTCGATATTTTGTTGATTAAGATTTTTTTCAGCGATCAGTGCATCTTGTAAAGCTTGAAGTTTTTCACTTGGTACATGGTAGTCGATCAGGTCTAAATAGAGCGCATCGCTACTACTGATTTGCTCGCCCGTGATCGCCATGTAAACGCCAATATCATCTAATCGAGATAGAAAATGGGTCGCTCCCACATCGGGGAAAAAACCAATTGCTGTTTCAGGCATCGCAAAACGGGACTTTTCGCTACTCACAATAATGTGGCAGGCTTGTGCCAAGCCAAAACCACCACCCAAGACATAACCATCCAGCAAAACCACCACTGGCTTTTCATATTCGCGGATTGTGGTCAGCATTTGATATTCGGCACTAAAATAAGCTTGGTGATCTGCCGTGCCTTTTTTATAGCTATCATAGAGATAACGAATATCTCCACCTGCACAGAAAGCTTTTGGACTATTCGACTTGATCAAAACAGCTTGAATAGCAGCAGCATTTCGCCAAAGTTCGAGTTGTGTACGAATCCCTTCGATCATTTCTAAAGATAACGCATTCAAATGTGTTACCCGATCTAAGCTGATGATGCCAAGAGCACCTTGCTGCTCAATGATTAAATGTTCTGCATTCATTTTTATCGTTCTCTTTATTGGTTTTTAAAGTTTGCCTGTCGCTTTTCTACAAACGCTTGCATACCTTCTTTTTGATCCGCAGTCGCAAAAATAGAATGGAACATGCGTCGTTCAAAACGTAAGCCCTCGGTCAAATTCACTTCAAACGCTCGATTAATAGTTTCTTTTAGCATCATGTTGGCAGTGAGTGAGCGTGTCGCAATTTGTTCAGCAGCTTTTAGCGTTTGTTCGAGTAAATCTTCTTTATTGAATACACGCGCAACCAGACCACTTAACTCTGCTTCCACAGCACCCATTTGACGTGCAGTCAAACACATTTCCATGGCTTTGGCTTTACCAATCGCATGAGTTAAACGTTGCGTACCACCGATCCCAGGAATCACGCCCAAAGTGACTTCAGGCAACCCAAATTTGGCATTCTCAGCACAATAGATAAAGTCACACATCAATGCCAATTCGCAGCCACCGCCCAAAGCATAACCACTTACTGCGGCAATCAGAGGTTTACGACGTTGAGCAATTCGATCTGCAAGATGAAAAAAATCATCAAAATAAATATCAGGAAAATTCAGCTCGGCCATTTCCTTAATATCCGCCCCCGCTGCAAAAGCTTTTTCAGAACCAGCCAACACCATACAGCCAATCTCAGCCTCTCTTTCCAGTTGGTCGAGGGCTTGATTCACTTCACTGATCAATTCACTGTTTAGCGCATTTAAGGCTTTAGGACGATTGAGGGTAATTAACCCAACACCATTACGCTTTTCCAATAAAATAGTTTGCCACTGCATCATTCAATCCTTGTTTGAGTTTTATAGACTACGTGCGATCACTAAACGTTGAATATCGCTAGTACCTTCATAAATCTGACAAATTCGTGCATCACGATAAATTCGCTCGATTGGAAAATCTTTCAGATAGCCATAACCACCAAAAACCTGTAAGGCACTTGAGCAGACACGCTCTGACATCTCAGAAGCAAATAATTTGGCCATTGATGCTTCATTCAAACAAGGCTGACCCGCTTCTTTGAGACGTGCAGCATAATGAGCTAGTTGTCGTGCAGCTTCGATCTCTGTTGCCATACTGGCAAGACGGAAGGCAATCGCTTGATGCTCGAAAATTGGTTTACCAAATGTCAGACGTTCTTTGGCATAGTGTGTTGCTTCTTCTAAAGCTGCACGTGCCAAACCCACTGCTTGTGCTGCAATTCCGATACGACCGCCTTCTAAATTGGCAAGTGCAATTTTCAGCCCCTCACCCTCTTTACCTAACATCAAACTTTTATGCACACGTACATCGGTCAATGCAATCTGACAAGTATCTGAAGCATGTAAACCTAATTTTTCTTCGACACGAATGACCTCATACCCTGTTGTATCACGCGGGACTAAAAAGGCACTAATGCCTTTTTTACCTGCGCTTGGGTCAGTCACGGCAAAGACGATAATCACCCCTGCATTATGACCCGAGGTAATAAACTGCTTTGCGCCATTCAGAATATAATCATCACCATCTTTAACTGCGCGAGTTTTGATGGCTGCAGCATCCGAACCTGTGTGTGGTTCGGTTAAAGCAAATGCGCCGATCATTTCGCCTTGGGCTAAGGGCTTTAAAAAGCGTTCTTTTTGCTCGTCATTACCAAACTTTAAAATCGGTACACAGCCCACCGAGTTATGCACACTCATAATGGTCGACGTTGCACCATCAGCCGCAGCCACTTCTTCCAGTGCCAACACATAGGCCAAATTGCCTGTGTCTGACCCACCCCATTGCTCTGGAACAAGCATGCCCATAAAACCAAGCTGCCCCATTTGCGCTAGTGCTGCTTTGGGAAAAGTGCCATCACGATCCCAATCGCTGGCATTTGGTTTAATTTGTTCTTGAGCGAAGCTTTTCGCCATATCACGAATTAACAATTGTTCTTCAGTAAATTGCATCGTTACTTCCTTTATCCTGCTTTTGCTTGTTGCTTAGCAATTTCCTGATTCCGCAATAAAAAACGTTGAATCTTGCCACTTGGTGTTTTGGGTAATTCCGTTACGAACTCAACCAGACGCGGATATGCATGTGCAGAAAGACGTTTTTTCACAAACTGACTGAGTTCCTCAGCAAGTGTAGCGGTAGACTGCACCCCTGTAGCCAAAATCACAAAGGCTTTCACCAACTCGGTACGATCTGGATCAGGCACGCCGATTACAGCAGCCTCGATAACGGCATCGTGTTCCAACAACGCACTCTCAACATCGAATGGGCCAATTCGATAACCTGATGTAGTAATCACATCATCACTACGCCCAACGAAACTCATGCTGCCATCACTGTGTAGTTCAGCGGTATCACCTGTTAAGTAATAATGACCAACAAAAGGTGATTTGCGACTTTCTTTATAGCCACCAAACCACATCATCGGCGATTGGCTGATATCCACTGCTAAAATCCCAGCAGTATCAGGCGGGAGTTCCTCACCCTGTTCATTGACAACTGCAATTCGATAGCCCGGACTAGGGAATCCTGCCGCACCCTCACGGATTTCATGGTGTAAACCATGATGGTTACACACCACCATGCCCACCTCAGTTTGTCCGTAATGGTCATAAATCGGTGCATCAAGTACCTGTCTAAACCAACGGATCACTTCAGGGTTGAGCGGTTCTCCTGCACTACTGACGACACGAAATTGTCCTTTTAATGCTGCCATTTGTGCGGGATCAGCAGCCATCATCATACGGTAAGCCGTTGGTGCTCCTGCCAAATTAGTAATCTGATAATCCTTCACGATTTGACACAGACTATCGGTGCTAAAGCCACCTTCGTAGAACAAAGTCGCATGCCCTAAGAATAACGGCCCAGTAATAGCGTAATACAAACCATAAGCCCAACCCGGATCAGCAATATTCCAAAACGCATCGTCTTCAGTTAAACCAATCGCATCTTGCATGTATCGACCAAAAGCAAGTAAGGCTTTCAAAGGCACTTCCAGTGGTTTGGCTGGCCCTGTTGTCCCAGAGGTAAACATCAATAAAAAGGGATCTTGAATATTACGCATGACCAATTCACATTGATCAGACTGCTGATTTAATACATGCCAAAAGTTAAAATCACTTGGATTAAGTGCTGCACCTTCAGCATCAGCAACCGTCACAATCGCTGGGCAATGTTCAACCTCATCAAGCTTGCTGCGATTGACCACATCCGTCACCACCAATTTACTTTGTGCAAGCTGAATACGATGTTCGATCGCTTTCGGGCCAAATGCCGTAAATAGAGGTTGATATACGGCACCAATTCGCCACGCGGCGAAGATTGTGACCAATAATTCAGGGGTTCTTGGCAATAATCCCGAAATGCGATCGCCTGCCTGCACGCCTTGAGATTTTAAAAAGTTAGCAAATTGGCTCGACCATTGTTGCAATTGACGAAAGGTATACTGCGCCTTACGCCCATCTTTGCCTTGCCAATACAACGCCACTTTTTCACCATCTACATGTCGGTCGCAACACTCAAAACACGCATTGAGTGCATCTAACGAACCTGACAACATTTTTTGAGCCTTACTTTCAAAATCAAAAGTTTGCGCCACATCTTTATAATTGAGCATCTCTATTCCCTCAGTCTGGATTTGTTGTTATTTACGACAGAGTTTCATTTATTGATTGAAAAGCCATCCTATGGCTTTGTATTGTTTAAGCTTCTTCAGGCAAATATTGGTGAATAATGCTCGAAAAATCTAAATGTGCATTTCCACGCATACACATTTGTTGATAGAGCTGCTGCACCATACCGCCTAATAGAATAGGCTGTTTGACCTGACCTGCAGCTTCAACAGCAAGACCTAAATCTTTCAGCATCAGTTGTGTCGCGAAACCGTCTTGATAGCCACGAGAAGCTGGAGCATTTTCGCTAATATGCGGCCACGGATTACACACATCTGAACTCCAACAGCGCCCACTTGATGTATTGATTACACCAGCCAATGCTTTTGGATCAATGCCAAGTTTCACACCGAGTGCCATGCCCTCAGCCACAGCAGTCATGGAAATACCGAGAATGAGGTTATTGCAGATTTTGGCAATTTGCCCTGCGCCAACATCGCCACAGTGGATGACATTTTTACCCATATGACCAAGCACTGCTTTAGCCGCCTGATAGGTGGACTCATCAGCACCTACCATGAACGTTAACGTACCTGCCTGAGCACCAATGGTTCCGCCAGAAACAGGAGCATCGCAAATCTTGATATTTTTACTGTGTGCAATCTCAGCAATATCTTGAATGGTTTTAGGATCAATCGTGCTGCTGTCGATACATAAAACACCTGCTTTCAATGCTTCCAGCACACCATTTTCTCCGAGATAAACCTCTTTGACATGCTTTGCCGCAGGTAGCATGGTAATCACCACATCCGCTTGTTTAGCGGCTGCTTGTGGACTGTCGCACACCACACCACCTGCTTCGGCAAAGTGCTGATTGGCCACTTCACTCAGGTCATAACCATAAACTGTAAGCCCTGCTTTGAGCAGGTTATGGGCCATTCGCCCACCCATATTTCCTAAACCGATAAAGGCGATATTCATCCCTGATTCCCCTTAACGTAAACTAATGGTGGTATTTACGCCGCCGACATCATTACTGTCTTCAAACCAACGACTGGTAATGGTTTTGGTTTGCGTATAGAACTGTACCGCTTGCTTGCCATACGGACCTAAATCACCCAGTTTTGAGCCTCTCGAACCTGTAAAACTAAAGAATGGAACAGGCACAGGAATTGGAATATTGATGCCCACTTGACCAATATCAATTAAGTTTTGGAAAGTACGTGCCGTCGCGCCACTTTGGGTAAATAAACCCACACCATTACCAAATGGGTTGGCATTGATCAAAGCAATCGCCTCGTCCAAACTATCGACCGAAATAATCGCTAGCACAGGCCCAAAGATTTCTTCTTTATAAATACGCATGTCAGTTGTCACGCCATTAAAAATCGTTGCGCCAACAAAATTACCCGACTCATAACCAAGCACTTGAACATCACGACCATCTAACAGAAGTTCAGCACCTTGCTCAACGCCACTGTTGATCAGATCCATTACACGGGCTTTGGCACGTTTTGAAATCACAGGACCAATATCTGTATTTGGCTCATGACCTGCATTTACTTTTAAGGTTTTGGCCTTTTCAACCAACTCTTGTACCCATTGCTGACTTTCGCCCACCATGACGGCAACTGAAAGCGCCATACAACGTTGCCCTGCTGCACCAAAAGCGGCACCGACTAAGGCATTGAGCGTTTGTTCTTTGTTGGCATCAGGCATGACCACCACATGGTTTTTTGCACCCATCATCGACTGCACACGTTTGCCATGCTGCCCTGCGAGGTTATACACATGGGTTCCAACTGCGGTTGAACCAACAAAAGAAATCGCTTTAATCAGCGGATTGGTACATAAGCGATCTACGACCTCCTTACCACCATGTACTACATTGAGCACACCTGCTGGAATGCCTGCTTGAATCGCCAGTTCGACCAACATCATGGTCGAAAGTGGATCTTGCTCAGATGGTTTGAGGACAAAAGTATTGCCACAAACGATTGCCATTGGGAACATCCACAATGGAATCATGGCAGGAAAATTAAATGGGGTAATCCCAGCACAAACACCCAAAGGTTGCTGTAATGTATAGGTATCGACACCACGAGCGACACCTTCGGTATATTCGCCCATCTGTAATGTACCGACTGAGCAAGCATGCTCAACCACTTCTAGGCCACGTTGAATATCGCCTTCTGCATCCGCCAAAGTTTTACCTTGTTCAGCGGTCAGCACGCGTGCAATTTCTTTCATGTTGGTGCGGATCAGGTCTTGTAACTTCAACATAATACGCATACGTGCTTGAATCGGCGTTTGACGCCAAGACGCAAATGCATCTTGAGCAGCTTGAATAGCAGCATCAACTTCCTGAACCGTAGCAAATGGCACACGACCAATCACTTCTTGAGTTGCAGGATTGACAATATCTTGCCATTGCTGTGTTTCAGACTCGATAAATTGTCCATTAATGAGTAGCTTTGCTGTTTCCAGCTCGATTTTCTGGATTGTATTCATAACCTCTCCATAGGCCTATTTTTATTGTGTTCACATTGTCGAAAATAGCGATTCGTCGTATTTTCTTTTTTTAACGTTTGTTTGAGACTAGCAAAGAATGCTTTGACCACCAACGCAAATTCATGCACGATTGATGTGCAAATATGCACAGGGAATACAATAAAAATGAAAGTGGATTGGGATCATCTACAATTTTTTTTGGTCTTGGCGAGAACCAAGACTTTGACCAATGCAGCACGGGTGATCGGTGTTGAACACAGCACTGTAGCGCGACGAATTCAGGCTTTGGAGCTGACTTTAGGCACGACGTTGTTTAAGCGAGAAGCTTCTGGCTATGAACTAACGATGGAAGGATTAGCTCTTGTTCCACGAGTTGAACAGATGGAACAGGCCTTTCTACAAATCGAAAAACCACATCAACCTTTGCAAGGCCGTGTGCGAATTGGCACACCTGAAGGTTTTGGTACAGCATTTCTTGCACGTTTACTTGCCGAGTTTTCGATTCATTATCCTTTGCTCACCATCGATCTTATCCCTGTACCCAAGATGATTAAGCTGTCGCATCGTGAAGCCGATATTGTGGTGTCAATTGACCGTCCTACATCTGGGCCATATATCATTACGCGGTTGTCAGACTATTCTCTAAAGATATATGGCAGTAAAAATTATTTAGCACAAAACCCACCAATTAGACGTTTAGAAGATTTAACTCAACATCGCTTCGTCAACTATATTGATGATCTGGTCTATAGTCCTGAACTGTATTGCTTAGAGCGCCTTCCTCTCAAACTGACAGCAAATTTCCGAAGCAGCAGTATTTTGGCTCAGCAAATTGCGGTCAGCGCAGGTGCTGGATTGGCAATTTTGCCCAAGTTTTTAGCACATGATAAAACCGAACTGAATGATATACTCGCTGAACAAGTCCGTTTTAATCATACCTTTTGGATGCTAACTTTCGTGGATTTACAGCATGAGCCACGGATCAAACTGGTTTGGGATTACTTACGTAAACAGGCTGATAAATATCAACATTTACTAGTCGATTAAGATACTAAATGGCAAATAGAAAAAGAGCTGATCTTTCGTAGTCAGCTCTTTTCATGGGAGATATGCAATAGTTGGTTAAGCTAGTTCACCACGAAGTTTGCGCATACGTGGCTTATATAATAATTGATAGGTCACCGCTAAAATGACCACCCACAATGGACTGACATACAATGCTTTTAAGGTGTCAGGCTCAAGTGCCAAAATCACCAAAGCAAATAGCAAGAACGCAATCACCACATAAGACATGAACACGCCGCCCGGCATTTTGAAATTTGATTGTGCATGTAATTCTGGGCGTAACTTACGATAGCGGATATAGCACACCATAATTAGACTCCACACACTGATAAATAGAATCACGCATAAAGAACTGGCTAAGGTAAATGCTTCCATCGTATTTGGGACAAAGTATTGAAGTACTGCGCCACCCATGATGAATACACATGAGAAAATCAAACCATTGGCAGGAACTGCACTTTTAGACAACCGACCAAACGCATTCGGCGCCTGACCATCTTTAGATAAGCCAAATAACATACGACTGGTAGAAAACACACCGCTGTTCATTGATGACATTACTGATGAAAGCACCACCAAGTTCATGATGATTGCAGACGTCACAATACCTGCATTCATGAACAACTCTACAAATGGGCTTTTATCTGGGCTGATGCTATTCCACGGTGTAACCGCCATTACCACAAGCAATGCAAGCACATAGAATAAAATGATACGAATTGGAATAGCATTGATCGCTTTTGGAAGGTTCTTGTGCGGGTCTTTGGTTTCCGCCGCGGTTGTTCCAATTAGCTCAACCCCGACAAAGGCAAATACGGCGATCTGGAAACCTGCCAAGAAGCCTTCAGCACCTTTCGGGAACATCCCGCCATGCGACCAAATATTGCTGAGTGATGCCACTGTGCCATGAGGTGCGGTAAAGTGACTGAAAATCATGTAGCCACCAATCGCAATCAAACCAATAATCGCGAGGATTTTAATCAGTGCAAACCAAAATTCGACTTCACCAAACAATTTGACTGTAAGTAAATTGAGGGCCAATACAAACAATACGCAGCCCGCACTAATCGCCGCCTGCCCTATCGGGGTAAAGGTTGTGCCATCTGGTAGCCAAAAACCGAGATAGTTAATCACTGCGGCCAAGTCGGCAATACCGACCAGTACCCAACCGAGCCAATACGTCCAACCCAAATAATAGCCAGCCCAAGGCCCGATTAAATCATGCGCCATATCTACGAAAGATTTGTACTGTAAATTTGCCAGTAACAGCTCACCGAGAGCGCGCATTAAAAAGAAAAACATGCCGCCAATAATCATGTAAATAAACAAGATGGATGGGCCTGCGAGGGAGATGGTTTTGCCAGATCCCATAAAGAGACCTGTACCAATCGCGCCACCGATAGCAATCAATTGCAAATGGCGATTGGATAATTTCCGTTGTAAGTCTTGAGGTGCTTGTTCACCTTCTGACTGATTATGAATAACCGTCATAACAAAAGTTCCTTTTACTACTTCCTAAATGGATTGGCTGCTTATTTATGCGCTATTCCCAGCTGTCTTTTAAAATAACCAATCCATTCTGTTTGCAAGAAAATACGTATCTGACTTAGTTTTAGCTATAGCAAATACGTTACTTTTCTTCTTTTTTAATATTCTTTAAGTAAAAATAAGGCTGATTGCCTTATTTTTGTGCTGCAACAACTGCAATTTCGATTAACCATTTCGGATTGACTAAATCCGCTTGAATGGTCGCGCGCGAGGGTGCGACACAACCTTTTAACCATTCAACCCATATCGTATTCACCGTTTGGAAATCCGATAAATCTTTGATAAACAGTTGTGCTGACAATAAACGAGATTTATCGGTATTGGCCGATGCCAATAACGTATCAATGGTCGCAAGCACTTCGCGCGTTTGACCTTCGATATCAAGATCTGCATTTTTGGGTACTTGCCCAGATAAATACACCACCTTGTTAAATACCGTTACGGCACTCATCACTTCATTGGTATTTATCTTTTGGATATCTGAATGAGACACTGTTCTTTCCTTATTGCTGATTTATAAATGAAACACGCGCAGTGACTCCACACATCAGTTCATAACCGACTGTGCCTGAAGCCGCTGCTACATCATCAATGGATAAAATTGTTCCTGTGCGGGATTTACCCCAAAGCACCACTTCACTGCCGACTTCAGCATCCTCAACTGGCGTCAAATCAACTGCCAACATATCCATGCTGACACGACCAAGAGTTCGCGTCCGAATCCCATTGACCAATACAGGGGTTCCAGTCGGTGAAATACGCTGATAACCATCGGCATAACCACATGCCACAATGCCAATCTTCATCGCTCTTTCCGCGACGAAGCTCGAACCATAACCCACGCTTTCTTTCGGATTGAGATGCTGCACCGCAATTAACTCACTGCGTAAGCTCATGGTCGGCGCAAGTCCCCAATCTTGGATGCTATGTTTGGGAAAGTCAGGAGAGCTGCCGTACAGCATGATGCCTGCACGTACATAGTTGGACTGAAGTTGATCTTGGTATCGTAGGATCGCAGCACTATTACTGACAGATCTTTCACCCGGAAGATATTGAATTGCAGCTTCAAATTCTTTGATTTGATAATCAATGCCGACATGCCCAAACCGCTCACCATCTGCATCAGAGAAATGCATCATATGGGTGATTTTTCCCACATTTGGGAGGCTATTTAGGTGTTGCCAAACTTTACGATACTGCTGTGGTTTAAAGCCTAAACGGTTCATTCCACTGTTCATTTTGAGAAAAATATCAAACTGGGCAGGATAAATGTGCTGCTGTAACCATTCGATCTGTTGCTCATTGTGAATGGTAAAACTAAGCTGATATTGAGCACAATCAAACAAGTCTTGAGGAGAAAAAATACCCTCAAGCAGCAAAATTGGGCCTGTCCATCCTAAAGCGCGTAATCGTTTGCCTTCTTCAATATCGAGTAAGGCAAAACCATCTGCACTTTTAAATGATGAATAGACACGCTCAATTCCATGCCCATAGGCATTGGCTTTGACCACAGCAAAAACCTTGCTGTTCGGCACGGACTGCCGAACAACAGCTAGATTCTGAGTTAACGCTTGCTGATGAATAACTGCGGTAATTGGACGAGGCATAATGAACTTCCTTGTAATTCGTTACTATGCCGCGTGTGAATAACGCTGAATCGATAAACCATCTGTACTGATGTCGGTACGATGATTTAACACAAGGTCACTGATCAGTTTTCCAGATCCGCATGCCATCGTCCAACCCAAAGTTCCATGTCCTGTGTTGAGGAATAGATTCTTATATTGTGTTGCTCCGATGATTGGTGTGCTGTCAGGGGTCATTGGACGAAGACCTGTCCAGAAAGATGCTTGTTTCAAGTCACCGCCTGGGAATAAATCTTGCGTCACCATTTCCAATGTTGCACGGCGATCTTGGTTGAGACCTAAATTAAAACCACTTAATTCAGCCATACCACCCACACGAATCCGCTGATCAAAACGTGTAATCGCAACCTTATAAGTTTCATCGAGTACCGTAGATTGTGGTGCAAATTTCGGCTCAACAATTGGAATCGTGAGTGAATAACCTTTGACTGGATAAACTGGCAGATTTAACTCTAGCGGTTTTAAGAAATCACGTGAGTAACTGCCAAATGCCAAGACAAAACGATCAGCGGTTAAAACGGCTCCATCGACCATAACGCCTTTGATCTCATCACCTTCAACGATCAGTTTTTCAACGTTTTGATCAAACTTGAACTCAACACCTAGGTCTTGCGCTAGTTTTGCCAACGCATTGGTAAACAGAAAGCAGTCGCCTGTTTCGTCATTAGGTAAGTGTAAGCCACCCACCAAATGATCGTTATGTGCCAATGCAGGCTCGACTGACCCGAGTTGTTGTGCATTTAATAAATCAAAATCAACGCCACACTCTTTGAGTACCTGAATGTCTCGCTGTACAGCTTCAAGTTGGGCTTCATTACGGAAAATCTGTAGCGTTCCTTTAGCGCGATTTTCGTAGTTAATACCTGTTTGTTCTCTTAAATCACGTAAACAATCACGACTGTATTCCGCCACACGCATCATGCGCTCTTTATTCACCGCATAACTTTGTGGGTTACAGTTTTTCAGCATCTGTGCCATCCACTGAAGCTGCCACATACTGCCATCAATATTAATTGCCAACGGTGCGTGATGTTGGAACATCCATTTAACAGCTTTAAATGGAATGCCGGGAGCAGCCCACGGCGTTGAATATCCTGGGGAGATTTGTCCTGCATTACCAAAGCTAGTTTCTTTGGCAGGGCCAGATTGACGGTCAAGTACAGTCACTTGAGCACCTTGTTGCGCTAGGTAGTAAGCACTTGCTACACCAATGACACCACTTCCTAAAACGATTACGCGCATAACAGATCCCTCACGCACACACTAGTTTATTTAACTAGTATATTTTTGGATCAATAGTTTATTTGACTGTTTTTATGCTTATAATCTAGGTAATTCATATTTTTTGTCATGCAAAAATTAAAATAAAAGGGAATAATCTATGCGTAAATTAGACCGTATTGATCGCCTGATTTTAGATATTCTGCAACGCGAAGGACGGATCGCGATTAGTGAACTGGCTTCTCGTGTCAACTTATCGACCACACCTTGTTCAGAACGTGTTAAACGCTTAGAACGAGAAGGGATCATCATGGGCTATTACGCTCGTCTGAACCCAGAACTGGTCGATCGTAATCTACTAGTGTTTCTTGAGATCAAACTTTCCGCAAAATCTGGTGATGTATTTGACCAAGTGGCTCGAGATTTGGTCGATATTCCAGAAGTATTGGAATGCCATTTGATTTCGGGTGAATTTGACTATCTTGTTAAAGCAAGACTCAAAGAAATGAGCGCCTATCGCCGATTGTTAGGTGATTTATTAAAAAAACTACCTGCTTCGGCCTCATCACATAGTTATGTGGTGATGGAAGAGGTGAAAGAAAGCTTATATCTCGATATGGGTGTATAAATGATTTAAAGCGCTTGAGGACGAATGATCCTGTTATTGAAATAAAAGCTTAGAGGAGATCCTTAAATCAAGAATCTCCAAATGATGACGAGCGAACTGATATTTTTAATCATTCAGGCTGCTGCTATTCATCTTCTTCATCATAGATATAGCTCATACAACCCCAGCCATCGTATTCACCGCCAAACTCTTGAGCGATACGGGTCATCCATTCTTCTAGATCTTCAATATCTTCATATTCTAGGATCATGTTGACATGGATATTCAGCACCCATAAATCAGAACCATCGGAATGAAGCTCCTCTTGATACAAGGAGATTTTTTGCTCTTGGTGTAATAAGTGCAATGCACACTTTTCCGCTTGTTCTTGTTTTGCAAAGACAACCGAAAACTCAACTTCATGCGGTTCGCTCAGGTCATTGCCATCTTCAACCATTTGCCAGAGTACATTGCCATTATCGTTATCAGGGAATTGATCATAGTCGCGTGTCATATGAGTATCCTTTGTTATGTTTTGGATTTGATTGTTTGGCTATAGATTAACCTATTTTTATGTCAGTTTTTAGACCTGTCGATATCATTATTGTAGTTAAAAAATAATCAAAATTGCCTTATAGAATCACTCAGCTTGACTGAGTTGGATCATCAGTAATACTTGATCTAAACAACGAATACCATGTTCATAGATTGCTTCTGGGTAATCTTTAAAAACATCGACCTCAATATGCGACATTCGGAAACCACATTTTTGATAGAGTGCCAACTGATCTAAGCTGGAATTGCCTGTTTTAACGATAATAGATGCTGTTGATCGTTGCTTCGCATATACAATCGCATGTTGAATGAGCGCCTTAGCAATTCCTTGCCCCTGAAAAGCATCCGCTACTGTTAAGTTTTTAATCTCAGCTTGATCATGATTTTCGAGCAAACATAGCTGCGCAATACATTCATTTTCGGCATTACACACGACAAAAATCTTCGCATCAAAAAGATATGTTGAGATGTGCTCCCAACTGGGATCAGCTTCTAATAAAAGTGCTTTCAATTGCGCTTGTTGTTCAGCAGTTAAATCTGTCCAATGCGTTTGCTGAATTGCCTGCATAGTATTTTCCATTTCTTCTCAATACTAAAATGGCACATCAGAGCGGATTTCTATCGCCTGCATGTTCAAGGGATGTTGAAATGCGAGATAAGCCGCATGTAATGCCATCCGTTTTAAATGAAATTTGGTAGGTTCGGGATGATAAAGTTTATCGCCCATAATCGAATGGCCAATATGCATCATATGCACGCGGAGCTGATGCGAGCGACCTGTCACAGGCTCTAAACGCACCCGACTTTGATCCTTTGCAGCATCATAATCCATCAACTGAAATAAAGTTTTGGCAGATTTACCTAACTCAAAATGCACCATCTGACGTGGACGATTTTCCCAATCCGTGATCAATGGAACTTCTACACTCCCTTCTGCCTGAATTTGTCCTTGAACCAGTGCAACATAGTATTTTTTGACTGTACGCGCTTGGAACATTTTACTGACTGCGACTTCTGCTTCTCGATGCTTGGCGAACATCAACAAACCAGAGGTCGCCATATCTAAGCGGTGCGTCACTTTGGCAGCTGGATATTTTTCCAAAACGCGTAAATAAGCACTGTCCTGATGCTCTGGCAATCGCCCCATCACCGACAATAAACCTGCGGGCTTATTGACCACCACTAAATCATCATCTTCATACAAGATCTCTAAAGGTTCTTGCGGTGGCATATAGATAAAATTGTCATTTAATGGCATGGGATATAAAACAGATTCAAAAAAGCCAAATGATTATAGCGGCTTATCTTGGGAATTTAACCATCCCGCTCGATAGAACAACCAAACCATTCGGCTACAATGATTTTTTATTTTTAGCAGGTGTGATGAATAAAGAATCTTTGATCTCATTTATTCATCTGGTTTCATGATTTGTTATTGATTCATTAAGAAGCCGACTTCATTGGCTTGCTTAAATTTTCACGATATAGCGTTTCTAGTTCCGCTATTTCACCATTCATAAATGCAAGCAGATATTCTTTGGCACGACTTTGCGTTAAATGTTTAAACGAAATACTGTCTTTTGTTTTCCGTGTCAGCAACCCAAAAACATCCTTTTTTGCAATTAAAACAGGAATATTACTTTCTAGTTTAAATTCTAAATGCTGCGTTTTGGCAAAAGCATCCAAGATGATTCGAATGGTTTGTCCTGAACGTTCATCTGTAACGATAAAACTGGTACTTGCCCCGTCTAATTGCAACTGACGTACCAACTGCTGTCGCCAAGCAACCTCATCAAATTTTTTCAAAATCGTTTCAATATCAAATGCGCCCAAATGATCAGCATCATTGCGGCCTGTTTGGTGCGGATAACGTATTTTTAGATCGAATTCATTCATTATTTTTCTGACCTATTCCAGTATGATCATCTTTTGATTTTAACTTTAGGCAAATTATATCATTTTGTTTTTTAATATAAAAACAGCGACTTATATTCAAAATTAGAAGATTTAACGATTTATTTCACATTCGATTTTAGTTTTCTTGATCTAGTTTTTATTATTTATATCTGATTGGTCATATTCTGTTGAGATTAAATTTTTTAGGGTATCAAGGGAAAACAGAGGTTGTTTACTTCAACACCTATGACTTTGTAAGCCATAACCTTTGCCTATAAACTTTTGATCTATAGCGTCCTAAGCCGAATCGAGACCTTTTGGGTAAGTACACACTTGCTTTGTAAGCGTCGGTGCATGCTACTCTTTTCGATCCCTTTCACACCCTTGCGATATAGTTTAGGGGGAAGCTGATGGGATTGTTTTCCTAAAAAATGGTATTTTTAGCCAATAATAAAATAATTTTGCATATCTATATTTATAATCCGAATTTTTTCCCATACTTCACAAATTAATCATATAAAAATTCTAATCAAAGCATATTTAATCGAAATTTTAATCATAAATCAGCTGAGGAAAAGCCGCATTTTCGAGATAAACTGAAAAATCATGCTCAAATTCGTATTGCCCTGAATACGCTAAAGCAATCTTTCCTGTCCAATGAATATTTTCAACTCTTGTTTCCGCATCATTCAACTATGCCCAAATCACCATAATCGCAGCCACAATCACCAACCACAAACCCAAATGATCTGTTTTCGCCAATTTTTCTTTAAAGAAAAAGGCTGAAATTAATAGGCTAAATAAAATTTCGACCTGACCAAGCGTTTTCACAATCGCAACCGTCTGCATACTCATCGCACTGAACCATCCCACCGACGCGAGAAAGCTACATACGCTGACTTTAAAGACCAAGCCGAGGCGTTGCCACATTCGATAAAGCGTTTCACGGCTGAAAATTCCCAAATACAGCAACATGATGATGCATTGAAAACTGATCAAACAGCATAATACCCACGCTGCACGATGCAGAAATGGCAACATACTCAGCTCTAAACTGGCTTCACGAACCAATAAAGAGGTGATCGCAAAACACAAACCACTACCCAAACCGATCATTAAGGTTTTCATTGAAAGTTCAGTATGCTGACGACCTTTACTTAATAGAAAGACTGCAACAGCACCGATCAGAACCCCTACCCAGCCCCATGTCGTGAGATGTTCCTGTAAAAAGATTACTCCAACGATTGCCGCTAAAATTGCTTCACTTTTGGCTAGTCCAACACCAATGGCATAGTTTTTTTGTTGAAATAACATCACCATCAAAGCAGTCGCAAAGATCTGACTCACGCCAGCAATGACAATGTAAAACCAAAACTTATCTGAGAAATGAACCGCTGCCGTGACAGGTTTTTGCATATACAGAAAAGCCAGATAACTAAAGGCAAAAAGCGGTGAAAATAGAAAGCGCGCCAGCGTTGTGCCATAAGCATCCACTGAAGTGCTGAGTTGTTTTTGAAATGCGTTACGCCAAGCCTGCATAAATGCAGCCATGATAGTGAATAGAATCCAAGTAAAAGCCATAAACGCTAACACACGATCAAAATGTGAGTGTAATTTACTCGCTTGAAGATGATTTTTCGAGCTTTGATTGAGAAAAATACTGTCTTTGCAACTCAGAAGCGATGGTTAAGATCACCATGCCCTCGCTGTTTGTTGAATGAGAAGCTAGCTTTGGTTTACTTCAACTGTTTTTGCCAAGGAAACTTTTTCAGGCGATGTCTCACACGATATATCAGTCCACCATGAAGATTGCCGACATGCCATGCTAATTTTGAAGTCAGCGTCATGTCAGGAATCCAATAACTAGATGCTAAAGGCTCGACAGGTTTAGGTTCAGCCAACTCAATCTCTGCGGCGATATAGCCCTCACCATCGGCTAAACTCATACGCGCTAAAATATTTCCAGCAGCATCACAAATCTGCGTTTCGCCCACCATTTCAGTTAACCATTTGACGTAAGGTAACATCGGCATATCACTCAAGATTTCGCCGACATGCGCAGCATGCACTACGGGAATACCTGTTAAGCGAGCCATTTGCGCTGGTAGCGCTTCACTTTGTTGTTTGTAAATTTCATGTTCACGACGCATCCAAGTGCCCAACACCCCATACCAATTGATTGGCATCGAATACCAACACATTCCACCTAAAATCAACTGTGCATGTTGTTCTCGAACACGTCTGGCGGTACGAAATCTTGCCCACTCCCAACCCGAGAGCAATGCAACCTTAGAGTTCAAGCTACTTGAATCCACAATTCCATCATCAGAACCACCGCGATAGAAATTTTGCTCCCATGCAGTTGGAATATCTTTGTCATGCAGATGATAATCGCCATTCCGCTCCACCATGACATAAGTACCATAGGTATGCCCGTCACGAATTGCCACGAAGCCACCTGTGATCACCACATTCAATTGCTTGGCTAAACGAATTAAAAGCTGTAAGGGCTGACCCTGCAATGGTTGTGGTGTCAGCAAAGCTTGTGGTGAATAGACATTTGGAGAAGTCATCGACTCAGGAAGTACGATCACTTCAGGCTTATGCTCTTGATATGCCGCTAAAATCAATTGTTCGAGTTTTTTTAAATTTGCTTCAACCTGTCCTAACTGCAATGCAGGTTGAATGGCGACGATTTTCATATCTGTAGTTCTTCTGAGTGTTCATGAAAATCTTAGCATCAAATCTTAGAAATACTTTGACCGAACTCTTTCAATGCTTAGTTTATTTTTCAGTAGTGTCATCACTGATAAAAGTGGTATTGGCTTTCAGCATCGACGGCGCAAAATCCACCATACGGCGTAATGTTCGAGTGAAATGAGCTTGATCTGCAAAGCCTGATTCCACTGCTATCTCAATCAAAGTTTTGCCCTGCATCCACAGCTTGATGGCATAGCGGATACGCAACCACAAGATATATTGCCGCATAGATAGTCCAAGTTGCTGACTAAACAGATGCATCAAGCGTGACTCTGATAGTCCAACCTGTAACGCAACATCTGCGATGGTTGGAATTTGATGGGGCACACAGCGTTTGATGTATTCACAAGCGTGCAAGATGCGTTGATCCCACGGTAAATAAGCAAGAGGCTTGGGATTTAAAACGACTAAAATATCCGAGACCAATTGTTTTGCTTGCTCTAGGCTGAGCTGTCCTAACATGAGTTGCCGAAAGCGTTGTTGAAATAACCCAAGTGCGGATGCGGCTAAGCAACAAAATGCATTCCCATTCAATAATGGATGCAGATAGGCATACAGTATATGATCAGGATCAATCAAAATCGCAATATAAGGCTGATTTTCTGAATCGGTACTGTGCGGCAGATTAGATGCCATCACCACAACCTCATGATAACTGCGGGGCTGCTCATCCACTGTGATCGCAAATGGTGTACCACAGCTAATTTGTAGCAATGCTGGAAAATGTGCGTGCGCTTTATTCAAATGTTCTTGAGTCACATAAATAATCACACCATCCCAAGCATAGACCAAATTTTTGCTCTGCTTTGCTGAATCAGATTCCTTTTGTTGAGATAGCATATTCGTTCAAGACCATTTTGGGTGGAGTGTTCAAAATAAATACGACTTAAACGAATGGAGCAGTCGTATGTCTCACAATACTCAAGAACTCATGAAAAACAATACTGAGCAGATGGAAGCCAGTGATGTTCGTTATAAAACCCTAGCTGAATTTTATCCTTTTTATCTTTCGCAACATGAAAATGCGACTTGTCGTCGTCTGCACTTCGTAGGGACAAGCTGCGTGATTGGTATCGCTGCTGCATCTGTTGTGACTGGAAATGCCAAATTACTTTGGGCTTTACCTTTGGTCGGATATGGCTTTGCGTGGGTCGGTCATTTCTTTTATGAGCATAATAAACCTGCGACCTTTAAGCAGCCGTTTTTTAGCCTTGCTTGCGATTTTATTATGTATAAAGACATTTTATTAAAACGTGTGAAGTGGTGATAAAACGTGGAAACTTTCACTCGAAAATACAGTTTAAGTTTCCGTAATTTTCTTGTCTTTCAATTTTATGATGTTGAATGACCCATTTGTTCCTGCTTTTTAGCACGTACCCAACGTATCACTACAATCACAAGAATAATCACCAAAACCGTAATCACCACAGGCATCACAAATGTCAAGATTGATAAGACAATTGACCCAATCAACTCACCTGTTGCCACCACAAAATTACCCAGTCCACCAGTAGTTGCAGTTGAAACGCCACGTGCAGCTACGGTACTCATTTGCACCACGCCTGCTGTTCCACCACCCACGATCAGCGCAGCTGCCCACGTTGCAAACTGTGACATTTCTCCACTACTGACCGCCATCGTACTGAGTGTACCTGCCACTACAGCAGCAGGCGTAGCGATGGTATCTAAGAGATTATCGACCCACGGCACATAGTAAGCTGCGATTTCACAGATGGTTGCAAATCCAAGTGCCGCGCATACAGCAGGGATCGCTAACCATTCAAAACCTTTTGCAGGTTCATACCAGCCCATCAGGGTTGCAATGCTCATCACCAATAAAGGAACAAAGACACGAAAACCACAGGCTGCGCTTAATCCTACGCCGATACAAAGTCCTAAAATTGTTTCCATCTGGGTTTTCCTTATTTTTGTCAGATATCGCTATCTTGTTATTTCATATTTTAAAGTAACAAAAAAGCCCTATCGAGTGACAGGGCTTTCATCAAAACAGTGGGTAACTGTTTGGTGTTTGCGGCTTAGGCATTCTTACTGTTGAATTGATTGCCAAGGCATTTGGTACACGGAGGTAAACGATCAGTACCAATTTCTAAATAGGTGCGGTGTCCGCATTGGACACAAAAATAGAAGCCAGTTCCAGGTTTTTCGCCAGCAGTTACCATCTTTGTTCTCCATAGATTTTAGAAATGGTATATATACTATAGCGTGATAGTTTTGATTATTTATTGACCTTTCTGACAAATAGTGGTGGCTGAAAGGTAATAATTAAATACTCTACTAAAAACTTTTCCCCATTAATTCATTAAATAGCGCTACAAAACCTAATAAAAATCTATTAAAACCATGACGATAGTTATTATCAAGAACCTCATATTTTTTTATTTGTTTTTCATATTCCGTACCCTTCCTATGAGCAACACCAGATGATCGCAGTGCTTGAACACCTCTGAGCAACTCTTGAAAATCATCAAAATTTTCAGAGCCCTCTATTAATTTCAAAATCAATGAAATCGATTTTTCGTTTTCAACATCTAAAAATTTACTTAGATCTTTGATGTTTACAGAATCAATTGTTGACTTTGCTAACCCTAAAATTTGATTATCAAATTCTGATTGTTCATTTGATAATAAAGTTCTAATAGAATCAAAAAAATGTGTATCTTTCTCTGTCAAAGGTAAAAAGAAGTTCCAACCATATTTTTGTAACCAGTACTCTTGAAACTCATTAAATTTAGCTTTAAAAATATGTTCAGCCTTTTCAGAATCATAAAAATTACCTAAAAAACTTCTTTCAAAATTTGCTCTGCTAATTTGTCTACCATCAGGAAGAATATTAAAACTTCTCCAATAAATTTGCTCAACTTCAGGTAAATCCTCTCCTAAGTCGCCAAGAAAAACCGAAATATGATCATCAGAATTATTATCAAATCTCAATCGCCATATGCCATTTTTAATTAAATATCCATCTTGGATTTTATATTTTGAACTTCCATAGTACTTTTGCATTACTTCATTTTTAAAAAATACAGAAGTTAAATAATGAGGAGCCTCAGGATTTTTACCGAAATAGTTTGATAATTTCTCAGGGTTTGAAGTGTATTCGATTGGTGCATCCTCATCCCCTCCAATTATAAACGATTGATATTTTTTTATCTTTTCAAAAGGCCAAATATTACAAGTATCTACAGCCTCACAATTAAATAGCTTTTTACCACAAATTCTCAAAAATCTTGAGTATCTTTTTACATAAGAGTCGCCGCAGTAAATACTGTAAGTCCAATTGCTCTCTTTAATTTCTTTTCCTAAACTTATCTGATCATTTGTGTGCCAAGTTGATTCAAAATATAGCACCAAATTCATTTGCTTAACTGCCATGAAGGATTTTAAATATTTTCGCTTTATTTTTATCTCATTTTCTTCTACTTTGATAACTTGAATAGGTTCACCAGAATCATCAAAATCTAGGTAAATATTTTGACTACAATCATAGAAAAGATTATATAAAAGTCTAAATTCCTCTAATATCTCACAATAATTTTCATATATACCATTGAATTCTCTTCGCAAAACTAATCTCAAAAATGGATCATCTATGTTTAAATTATAATCAACCTTATTTTCACCATCTTCAGAAGTACAACTAAACCCCGCCCCACCTGTTCCAAATCCGACATCCCAACCTGTGTTACTCATAGCTTGTTCTGTAGAGTCTATGGCAACTAAAGCACAATACATGCCTGAATCTTCATCGCTATCACCTATAGGTATTAACTTATATACCGTTACCCAAGATTCATCTCCATGCCTATGCCTAATAAAATTTTCATACTCTTTTAATTTCTCTATCACTTGCATAATTTACAATCAAAAAAACCCTACTCTAAAGTAGGGTCTTTTTTAAACAATATCAATTACTTTTAGCTAAAGTATTAAGCCACTTGACCTTCTAAAAAGTCTTGCGCAAAACGTTGAAGTACACCGCCCGCTTCATATACAGAAACTTCTTCTTCTGTATCTAAACGGCAAGTCACAGGTACTTCAACAATTTCTTCTTTGCCATCCGCGGTGGCACGCTCAATCACTAAAGTTAAAGTCGAACGCGGTGCAATATTACCAATCACGCTATATAGCTCAGTACCATCTAAACCTAATGTTTTACGATTCACACCAGCTTTAAACTCAAGCGGTAAAACACCCATACCCACTAAGTTAGTACGGTGAATACGCTCAAAACCTTCCGCAACAATCGCTTCAACACCTGCAAGACGAACACCTTTCGCTGCCCAGTCACGGCTTGAACCTTGACCATAATCCGCACCCGCGACAATGATCAACGGTTGCTTACGATTCATGTAAGTTTCAATCGCTTCCCACATACGCATCACTTCGCCTTCTGGCTCGACACGCGCTTTTGAACCTTGCTTAATCGTGCCGTCTGAACGAACCACCATTTCATTAAACAATTTAGGGTTGGCAAATGTTGCACGTTGTGCTGTCAAATGGTCACCACGGTGTGTCGCATATGAGTTGAAGTCTTCTTCAGGTACGCCCATTTTGTGCAAGTATTCACCCGCAGCCGAATCCATCAAGATTGCATTCGATGGAGACAAATGATCAGTAGTGATGTTGTCACCCAAAATCGCTAGCGGACGCATATTTGACAAAGTACGTGGTGCAGCTAACGCCCCTTCCCAATACGGCGGACGACGGATATAGGTACTTTGCGGACGCCAGTCGTAAAGTGGACTTTCCGCTTGCTCAACTTCACCGAGGTCAAACATTGGAATGTAGACTTTACGGAATTGTTCAGGCTTCACCGCTTCTTTTACTAAGGCATCAATTTCAGCATCAGATGGCCAAATGTCTTTCAGGTAAATTGGATTACCGTCTTTGTCTGTACCTAGTGCATCTTTTTCAATGTCAAAACGAATAGTACCGGCAATTGCATACGCTACCACCAACGGCGGAGATGCAAGGAACGCTTGTTTTGCGTATGGATGGATACGACCATCGAAGTTACGGTTACCCGAAAGTACCGCTGTCGCATACAAGTCACGGTCAATGATTTCTTGTTGAATCACTGGATCAAGTGCGCCTGACATACCATTACACGTAGTACATGCATACGCTACGATACCAAAGCCAAGTTTTTCTAAATCACCCAATACGCCTGCTTCTTCTAGGTATAAAGCCGCTGCTTTAGAGCCTGGTGCAAATGATGATTTCACCCAAGGTTTACGCACTAAACCAAGTTCATTGGCTTTACGCGCCAATAGACCCGCCGCCACGGTATTACGTGGGTTAGAGGTATTGGTACATGAGGTAATTGCCGCAATAATCACGGCACCATCAGGAATTAAACCTTCTGCTTCTTGTGCTTTCGCAACATCCAAATTCCCTGCAATACCTTTCGCTTTCAAGTCAGCCGTCGATACACGTGCATGTGGGTTTGATGGCCCTGCAATGTTACGAGTCACTGTTGAAAGATCGAAACGAAGTACACGTGGGTACTGCGCTTTGGTCATATCCGATGCCCAAAGACCTATTTCTTTTGCGTATTGTTCAACCAATGCCACTTGTGCATCTTCACGACCTGTCAGGCGTAAATAATCAATGGTGTTTTGGTCGATGTAGAACATTGCCGCAGTTGCGCCATATTCAGGTGTCATGTTCGAAATCGTGGCACGGTCGCCCACAGACATGCTGTCAGCGCCTTCACCAAAGAACTCGAGATAGCCACCCACCACACGCTCTTTGCGCAAGAACTCAGTCAATGCCAACACGATATCGGTTGCAGTAATGCCTGCTTGACGCTGACCTACAAACTCAACCCCAATAATGTCAGGAAGACGCATCCATGATGCACGACCCAACATCACATTTTCAGCTTCCAAACCACCGACACCGACTGAAATCACGCCAAGCGCATCGGTATGTGGGGTATGTGAATCTGTCCCTACGCATGTGTCTGGGAACGCCAAGCCATCACGATTTTGGATCACTGGAGACATTTTCTCCAAGTTGATTTGGTGCATGATGCCGTTGCCCGCTGGGATCACATCGACATTTTTAAATGCAGTTTTAGTCCACTCAATAAAGTGGAAACGGTCTTCATTACGACGATCTTCGACTGCACGGTTTTTCTCAAACGCGTCAGGATCAAAGCCGCCATATTCCACTGCCAAAGAGTGATCGACGATCAACTGCGTTGGAACTACTGGGTTCACTTTGGAAGGATCGCCACCTTTGTCAGCAATCGCATCACGCAGACCTGCAAGGTCAACCAGTGCGGTTTGACCTAAGATGTCATGGCATACCACACGCGCAGGATACCAAGGAAAATCCATATCCTGACGACGTTCAATCAATTGCTTTAAATAATCAGTTAAGTTTTCTGCATCAGCCTTACGTACAAGCTGCTCTGCCAACACTTTAGAGGTGTATGGCAAGGTCTCGTATGCGCCTGGCTGAATATCTTCAACGGCTTGACGCACGTCATAGTATTCGAGCTGGGTACCTGCCAGCGGTTTACGGTATTGATTTGACATTAACCACGCTCCGCCAATGGTTTGAATTCTAAGTTTTCAGGGCCAGTATAGTTCGCGCTTGGGCGAATGATCTTGCCGTCTTGACGTTGTTCAATCACGTGTGCAGACCAACCTGCTGTACGAGCAATTACGAATAATGGTGTGAACATTGCTGTTGGAACACCCATCAAGTGATAGCTCACCGCGCTGAACCAGTCGAGGTTCGGGAACATGTTCTTCACTTCTTTCATCACTGCTTCTAAACGCTCAGCGATCAGATACATCTTGGTATTTTCTTGTGCTTCAGCAAGTTCACGCGCCACTTTCTTGATCACTTCGTTACGTGGATCAGAAACGGTATAGACAGGATGACCAAAACCGATCACAACTTCTTTTTTCTCTACACGGCTACGGATGTCGGCTTCTGCTTCGTCAGCGTTGTCATAACGTTGTTGAATCACGAATGCAACTTCATTCGCACCACCGTGTTTTGGTCCACGTAGCGCACCAATACCGCCCGTGATTGCTGAATACATGTCTGAACCTGTACCTGCAACAACACGCGAAGTAAATGTAGATGCGTTGAACTCATGCTCTGCATACAAAATCAAAGAGGTATGCATTGCTTGAATCCATTCTTCAGATGGCGCTTCGCCATGAAGTAAATGGAGGAAATGCGCTGCGATTGAGTCATCATTGGTTTCAACTTCGATGCGACGACCGTTGTTGCTGAAGTGATACCAATACAACAACATTGAACCCAAGCTTGCCATCAATTTGTCAGCGATGTCTTTTGCACCTGCTTCATTGTGGTCTTCATGTTCAGGTGTTAAACAACCGAGAACTGAAACACCTGTACGCATGACGTCCATTGGGTGTGCAGATGGAGGTAACTGCTCAAGTGCAGTTTTCAATGCTGCTGGTAAGCCACGAAGTGCTTTAAGTTTTGCTTTATAGGCTTTCAACTCAGCTTTGTTTGGAAGTTTGCCATGTACAAGCAAATGTGCAACTTCTTCAAATTCGCTACCCACTGCAAGGTCAAGAATGTCGTAGCCACGATAGTGCAAGTCATTACCACTACGACCTACGGTACAAAGTGCAGTGTTACCTGCAACTTGACCACTTAACGCAACTGATTTTTTTGGCTTGAAGCCTGTTGGAGTTTCATTACTGCTCATAAGATTGTCCTTTTCTGTTCTTTCTATGTGAATTATGAGTTCTAAAATCCCACTTGCGGAGCTACAACCGCTCCTCACCTTCCTTTTGAAAGGGAGGAAAGTCTCCCTTTGAAAAAAGGGGACTTAGGGGGATTCCTTATTTTGCTTTTTCAAATGATGCATCAAGATACTGTTCAAACGCGTGATAGTTAATGCGTTCATACAATTCTTGACGCGTTTGCATAGTGTCGACTACGTTCTTCTGTGTGCCTTCTTTACGCAACGTCTCATAGACATTTTCTGCAGCTTTGTTCATCGCGCGGAATGCTGAAAGTGGATATAACGCAATGCTCACATCCGCAGAAGCCAATTCTTCAGTCGTAAACAATGGTGTAGAACCAAATTCAGTAATGTTCGCTAATACTGGAACTTTGGTCAGATCAGCAAACTGCTTGTACATTGCCAATTCAGTGATCGCTTCAGGGAATAACATATCCGCACCTGCTTCAATGTATGCCCCTGCACGGTCAATCGCTGCCTGCAAGCCTTCAACTGCAAGTGCATCAGTACGTGCCATGATCACAAAGTTTTCATCAGTACGTGCATCCACTGCCGCTTTAATACGATCCACCATTTCTTGTTGCGTGACGATGGCTTTATTTGGACGGTGACCACAACGCTTAGCACCCACTTGGTCTTCAATGTGCATTGCTGCTGCACCGAACTTAATCATTGATTTAGTGGTACGTGCGATATTAAATGCTGAAGCACCAAAGCCTGTATCCACATCAACCAATAATGGTAAATCACATACATCAGTAATACGGCGTACATCCGTCAATACATCATCAAGGTTGCTAATACCCAAATCAGGTAAGCCCAACGAACCAGCAGCCACACCACCACCAGACAAATAAATTGCTTTATAGCCTGCACGTTTTGCTAACAATGCATGATTGGCGTTAATCGCACCGACCACTTGTAATGGTTTTTCATTTGCGACCGCGTCGCGGAATAGCTGACCAGCAGATTTAGCCATGTTGATGTTCTCCTTGGGTTTGCAGCAATGTTTGCTCAACAATTTTGTAAGATGCATTTATGTGACGGTGCATCAGCATTTCGGCAAGTTCACCGTCACCTTCTGCGATCGCATCTAAAATGCGGATATGTTCGTCCCAAGCTTTACTTGGTCGATCTGGGGTGTTTGAAAACTGAATTCGGTACATACGGATGAGGTGATACAGCTCATCACATAACATTTTTTCTAAGGTTTTATTGCCACTGCTTTTGATAATGCAGTAATGGAAATCGTCTTGACCTTCTTGTAGGTAATAACCCTTACCTGCTTTAAAATTTTCATCTTCAGCATGCATTCGCAACACATCACGCAATGCTAAGATTTGTTTTTTATCAATATGCTGTGCAGCTAACTTACAAGCTAAGCCTTCAAGTGAAGCACGAATTTGGTACAGTTCTTTAAACTGTTGTAGAGAAAGAGAAACAACTCGCGCACCAACATGTGCAGTACGCTCAACCAATCGCTGGCCTTCTAGACGATGGATCGCCTCACGTAAAGGACCACGACTAATCCCATAAATACGTGCTAACTCAGGCTCAGAAATCTTACTGCCCGCAGGAATTTGTCCTAATACAATCGCCGATTGAATTTGCTTAAATACATGTTCCGTCAGGGTCATTCCCTGACTTGTGCTGATGGCTTGAGGAACAAGGGTATCTTGCATATTGTCGACAATCTCTACAGTTTTGATGATTTTATAACGAGATATAATAAAAAATGCAATAGGATTGTCGACAATAAAATAGACTTGCTCAGTCAATCCTACAATCTTGACCTAACAGTTATAACATAAGAGAACCCAAGTAAAATTTTAATAATTTTGTTATAAAACAATTAATTAAAATAAGTAAAATTTGATTCTTTTATTTAAGTTGTACCCTTTTTTATTGCTGATCAGGTTTCATCCTAAGACCATGGTATGACAGCTTGATTGTAGACAATCTCTATAATTGATCCATTTACCATGAAATTTGTAAGTAAATACTGCACTAGATGTAAATAACAGCGTGCTTCATCATCGCTTTATTGGTACATTATTGGGCATCTGGAGCAGCGCTCCTCAAGACACATCCATGCACCTTGTTGAATAAAAGGACATTGTTAATGTTTCAACATATCCCACCTTATGCAGGCGATCCAATCCTCTCTTTAATGGAACAGTTTAATGCTGATTCTCGCGCTGAAAAGGTTAACCTGAGTATTGGTTTGTACTACAATGAAGACAGTATCGTTCCTCAGCTTGATACCATTATCGAAGCTCAAAAACGTATTGCACCTAAAAATGATAAAACCAAACTTTATCTCCCAATGGAAGGCTTCAAACCTTACCGTGATGCGATTCAAGCATTATTGTTTGGTACAAACAGCCCAGCAATTCAACAAGGTCGTGTTGCTACCATTCAAACTTTGGGTGGTTCAGGTGCATTAAAAGTCGGTGCAGATTTCTTAAAAACTTATTTTCCAAATTCAGAAGTTTGGGTGAGCCAACCAACGTGGGATAACCATGTTGCGATCTTCAACGGCGCTGGCATCAAGAGCAACTTCTATCCATATTTTGATGCTAAAACACGTGGTGTTGATTTTGATGGCATGTTATCGACATTAAATACGCTACCTGAACAAAGCATCGTGTTATTACACCCATGCTGCCACAACCCAACAGGTGCGGATTTAAATCCAGCACAATGGGATCAAGTGATTGCAGTGTTAAAAGAGCGTAATCTGATTCCATTCCTCGACATCGCTTATCAAGGCTTTGGCGATGGTATGGAACAAGATGCTTATGCAATCCGTGCTCTAGACCAAGCGGGCTTGAACTTTATTGTCAGCAACTCTTTCTCTAAAATCTTCTCACTGTATGGTGAGCGTGTTGGTGGTTTAACCTTCGTTTGTGACGATGCTGAAGCCGCAAAATGCACATTCGGCCAGTTAAAAGCAACAGTACGTCGTATCTACTCTAGCCCACCAACAACAGGTGCATGGTTGGTTGATCAAGTACTCAATGATGCTGATTTAAACCAACAATGGCAGGGTGAAGTGAAAGAGATGCGTGAGCGTATTATTAAAATGCGTAGCATCCTCAAAGATGAACTAACCAAAGCCCTACCTGATCGTGACTTTAGTTACCTTGTGAATCAAAAAGGGATGTTCAG